>NZ_JBXEJO010000051.1:0-73288 GCF_056837965.1 Bradyrhizobium ferriligni | reverse complement strand
CCCCAACCCTCCCCCGCAAGCGGGAGAGGGAGCCTTGCGAAATAATACTTGAAAAGGAAAATATTTCCGTTTTCAATACAGCAACGGGGTGAGCGGTTCGCGCGGGCAACGCGCCGCTGCGCCCTGCATCGAGGGATCAAATCCAAAGATCAAAAGCTATCAGGAGAGCGCCGTGACCGTCGTCCTTCCCACGCCAACGCAACTTCGTGCCGTCGCCGAGCAGTGCGGCCTGTCACTGACCGATGAGGATGTGGCCTCGTTCCGCGGCCTGATGCAGGGCTCGATCGACGCCTACAACGTCATCGCCGCGATGCCGGACGAACTGCCCAAGGTGAAATATCCGCGCACGCCGGGCTATCGCCCGTCGGCGGAGGAAAACCCGCGCAACGCCTGGTACTACAAGTCGACCGTGAAGGGCGCCGCCTCCGGCAAGCTCAAGGGCAAGACGGTGGCGCTGAAGGACAACATCATGCTGGCCGGCGTGCCGATGACGAACGGCTCGTCGACGCTGGAAGGCTATATCCCCGATTTCGACGCCACCATCGTCACGCGCATGCTCGATGCCGGCGCCGAGATCGCCGGCAAGACCCATTGCGAGCATTTCTGCCTGTCCGGCGGCAGCCACACCAACTCCTACGGAGCGGTGCACAATCCGCACAAGATGGGCTATTCGGCCGGCGGCTCGTCGTCGGGCTCCGGCGTCGTGGTCGCGCTCGGCGAGGTCGACATGGCGATCGGCGGCGACCAGGGCGGCTCGATCCGCATGCCGTCCTCGTTCTGCGGCACCTACGGCATGAAGCCGACCTGGGGCCTCGTGCCCTATACGGGCATCATGCCGATCGAGATCTTCGTCGACCACACCGGCCCGATGACCGCGACGGTGGAGGACAACGCGCTGCTGCTCGAGGTGATCGCCGGCGACGACGGCTACGATCCGCGCATCAAGGCGCCCAAGGTCGAGGATTACACCAAGGCGCTGGGCAAAGGCGTCAAGGGCATGAAGATCGGCATCCTCAAGGAAGGCTTCGAGCAGCCGACCGCGGAAGCCGCGGTCAATGAAAGCGTGCGCGAGGCGGCCAAGCGCTTCAAGGACCTCGGCGCGTCGGTCGACACCGTGTCGATCCCGATGCACATGGTCGGCCCGGCGATCTGGACCCCGATCGGCACCGAAGGCCTGACCCAGACCATGATGTTCGGCGACGGCTACGGCCTCAGCCGCCCCGACCTCTATTCGACCTCGCTGATGGATTTCCATCGCGGCTGGCGCCGCCAGGCGGACTCGCTGTCGGAAACCACCAAGCTGTTCATGATGCTCGGCACCTACATCAACAACAGCTTCGGTCCGCGCTTCTACGGCAAGGCGCTCAACATCTCCCGCCGCCTCACCGCGGCCTATGACAAGGCGTTCAAGGACTATGACCTCCTGCTGCTGCCGACCACGCCGATGAAGGCGCCGGCGCTGCCGGCGGCCGATGCCAGCCGCGAGGACTATGTCGCCCGCGCGCTCGAGATGATCACCAACACCGCGCCGTTCGACATCACCCATCACCCGGCGATGTCGCTGCCCTGCGGCATGGTCGACGGCCTGCCGGTCGGCTTGATGCTGGTCGGCCGCATGTTCGAGGAATCCACCATCTACCGCGCCGCGCACGCCTTCGAGCAGGCCGGCGACTGGAAGAAGATGTGAGGCACCGCTTGTTGCAGACGCAGGCTGGATGGATCGAGCGCCATGGCTAGCACTTTTGCCGCGGCGTTCGAGATCGTGAGCTTCGGCGCGATTATCGTGCTGGTGGTGCTCGGGCTCGGCATCATCGCCAGCATGATGGGCATCTTCAACTTCGCGCAGGGCGAGTTCGTCCTGCTCGGGGCCTATGTCACCTATCTGGCCTACGCCCATGGCGCACCGGTCTGGGCCGGCATGGTCGCGGCGCCCTTCGTGGTCGGCGCGATCGGCTTCGTGCTGGAGGCGCTGATCATCAGGCGCTTCTACGCCGCGCCGATCGTGGCGATGCTCGGCACCTATGCGCTCGGCCTGATCATCCGCGAGAGCGTGCGCGGCCTGATCGGCGGCTTCTATCTCACGGTGCCGGAGCCGATCGGCGGCTCGATCGACCTCGGCTCGGTCCACATCTCGGCCTGGCGCTTCACCATCATCGTGATCACGCTGCTGGTGATGGGCGCCTGCTATCTCTTGCTGGCGCGCACCTCGTTCGGGCTTCGGGTCCGCGCCACGCTGGAGAATCCGGCACTGGCGCGCGCCACGGGCATCTCGACGCCCCTGATCTACGGGGCGACCTTCGCGTTCGGTGCGGCGCTGGCCGGGCTTGCCGGCGCGCTGATCGTGCCGGTGTTCAGTCTGTTCGCCGATCTCGGCATCCGCTTTCTGATCCAGGGCTTCGTCGCCGTGATGGTCGGCGGGGTCGGCTCCTTCATCGGTCCGGTCGCCGGCGCCGGTGTGATCGGCACGCTCAGCGCGGCGCTGCCATGGGTGATGTCTCCGGTCGTCGCCGACGTCCTCGTCTTCGTGCTCGCCATTGCCTTCATCAAATTCCGCCCGCAGGGCCTCATATCGGGAAAAGGGGTTTAGTCAGATGTTCGATCGCACCAATCTCACGCGCCGCCGCTTCATGAGCAATTTCGCTTTCGCGACCGGCGCGCTCGCGACCGGGGTCGGCAGCTGGGTGGTCAGGCCCGTCTGGGCCAACGCCGCCGAGGGACCGATCAAGGTCGGCATCGCGACCGACCTGACCGGCCCGATCGCCTATGCCGGCAACGCCGACGCCAACGTCGCCAAGATGGTGATCAAGGAGATCAACGCCGCCGGCGGCCTGCTCGGCCGGCCGCTCGAACTCTATATCGAGGATACCGCCTCGAACGAATCGGTCGCGGTCGGCAATGTCCGCAAGCTGATCCAGCGCGACAAGGTCGACATGGTGCTCGGCGGCATCACCTCGTCGATGCGCAATGCGATCAAGGATCCGATCGTGGCGCGCGGCAAGACGCTCTACATCTATCCGCAGCTCTACGAGGGCAAGGAGTGCACGCCCTATCTGTTCTGCACCGGCCCGACCCCGGCGCAGCAATGCGACACCTTCATTCCCTGGCTGATCAAGAACGGCGGCAAGAAATTCGCGCTGCCGAGCGCCAACTATGTCTGGCCGCACACGCTCAACGTCTACGCCCGCAAGGTGATCGAGTCGAACGGCGGCGAGGTGGTGTTCGAGGAATATTACCCGCTCGACCAGGTCGACTTCTCGGCCACCGTCAACCGCGTCATCTCCAACAAGGTCGACGTCGTCTTCAACACCGTGATCCCGCCCGGCGTCGGTCCGTTCTTCAAGCAGCTCTATGAAGCCGGCTTCCTCAAGAACGGCGGACGGCTCGCCTGCGTCTACTATGACGAGAACACCCTCAATATCAATCAGGCCAACGAGATCGAGGGCCTTGCGAGCTGCCTCGACTATTTCAAGGTGCTGACCAAGGAGGATCCGTTCGACGCCAAGCTACAGGCGGCCTATGAGAAGGACTTCCCCGGCAACTTCCTGTTCGCGGCCGGCAGCGCCGCCACCGGAACCTATCGCGGCCTCAAGCTGTGGGAGGCGGCGGTCAAGGAGGCCGGCAAGGTCGACCGCGACTCCGTTGCGGCCGCGCTCGACCACGCCAAGATCGCCGAAGGGCCGGGCGGGCCCGCGGAGATGGTGCCGGGCAAGCGTCACTGCAAGATGAAGATGTACACCGCCGTTGCCAAGGGCGGGAACTATGAGATCGTGGCGCGCAGCGACGGTCTCGTTGATCCCAAGGAATGCTGAGCGATCAATGGTTGGAGCAAGAGAAGCTGTCGCACGCGTCGGTGAGGAACCAGATGTCGTGACGGGCGAGGGTGCACCGGCCGCAAGCGCGCCGGCGGGACGAGTATCGGCAGGATGGAAGGTCCTGCCGATCGTGGAAGGGCTGGTGTTGTTGATCGCGCTGGTCCTGCCATGGGTGCTGCAGGATTATCTCACGGTGTTCGCCACCCGCGTGGTGATCCTCGCGTTGTTCGCGCTGTCGTTCGACCTGGTGTGGGGCTATGCCGGCATCATGAGCTTCGGCCAGGCGCTGTTCTTCGGTGCCGCCGGCTACGGCGTGGCGCTGTTGGCGCGCGACCTCAATGTCACGTCGATCCTCCTGATCCTGCCCGCCGGCACGTTGATCGGGCTCACCGCGTCGCTCTTGCTCGGCGGCTTCCTGCTGCTCGGGCGTTATCCCTCGAGCGTGATCTTCGTCTCGCTCGGCACCCTGACCGGCTCCTATGCCGCGGACCGGCTGGCGCGCGGCTGGTACTATCTCGGCGGCCAGAACGGCATCCCGTCGATCCCGCCGCTCACCCTCGGCAGCTACGAGTTCGAGGAGGGCCCGATCTACTACTACATGGTGCTCGGCATCCTCGTGGTCGTCTATCTGCTCTGCCGCTTCCTGGTGCGCTCGCAATTCGGGCTGGCGCTCGCGGGCCTGCGCGAGAACGAGCAGCGCATCGCCTTTTTCGGCTACAAGGCGCAGCACCTGAAGGCGATCATCTTCGCGGTCGGCGGCACCATCGCCGGTCTCGCCGGCAGCCTCTATGCCTTCCACGAGGGCTTCGTCTGGCCCAACATGCTGGGCGTCGTGTTCTCGACCCAGGTCGTGCTCTACGTTTTGTTCGGCGGCTCCGGCACGCTGATCGGCGCCGTGATCGGCACCGTGATCATCGAGGGCGTCAGCTTCTGGCTGTCGGACAATTACCGCGACGTCTGGCCGATCATCCTCGGCGTGCTGCTGCTGCTCGTCATCATGTTCCGCCCGCTCGGGCTGATCTCCTTCGTGCTCGGCGAGCGCGAGCGGGTCGGCAGTTTCGGCAAGGCGCCAAAGGAGACCGGCAATGCCGCTCCTTGAGGCGCAAGGGATCAGCAAGGTGTTCGGCAAGCTCACCGCGCTCGACGGTGCGGCGCTGACCGTCGGCGAGAACGAGTTCCACGGCCTGATCGGCCCGAACGGCTCGGGCAAGAGCACGCTGATGAAATGCGTCGCCGGCGCCGAGGTGCCGACCACGGGCAAGGTCTCCTTCATCAACACCGACATCACCGCGTTCACGCCGACCGAGCGTGCGCGCGCCGGCATGAGCCTGAAGTTCCAGATCACCTCGGTGCTGCCGACGCTGACGCTGTACGACAACATCCTGCTGGCGCTGCAGGCGCACTGCTCGCTGTTCGATCTGGTGCTGTCGCGGACCCGCAAGAAGCTGCACGATCAGGTGATGACGATGCTGACCCAGTTCCGGCTCGCCGATCGCGCGCATGATGCCGCCGCGGCGCTGTCGCACGGCCAGCAGCAATGGCTCGAGATCGCGATGGCGCTTGCCGGCAAGCCGCGGCTGTTGCTGCTGGATGAGCCGACCGGCGGTATGAGCCTCGAGGAGCGTCGCGTCACCGGCGAACTGTTGCAGCCGATCAAGCAGCACTGCTCGCTCGTCATCGTCGAACACGACCTCGATTTCATCCGCGACATCTGCGATCGCCTCACCGTGCTCGACCAGGGCAAGGTGCTGGCCTCGGGAACGGTCGCGGAAATCCAGGCCAACAAAAGCGTCCAGGAGATCTATCTTCGCCGTGCCTGAGCAAACCTTCCTCGATATAAGGCATCTCGATGCCGGTTATGGCCGCAGCCAGGTCCTGTTCGATGTCAACATCGGCATTCCCTGGCGCGGCGGCGTCGCCGTGCTCGGCCGCAACGGCGCCGGCAAGACCACGCTGATGAAGACCATTGTCGGCGAGCTGGCAAGCTCGCAGGGCGAGTTGTTCTTCGACGGCCGCGACATCACGCGGCGCCGCACCGAGGAGCGGGTGCGCTCCGGCATCGGCTATGTGCCGCAGGAGCATTCGGTGTTCGCGCGCCTTTCGGTGCGCGACAACCTCGCGGTCGGTTCGCTGTTCAATTCCGATGCCAGCGCGGTCGATCGCGTGCTGGCGATCTTCCCGAAGCTCGGCCAGCGGCTCGACCAGCCCGCCGGCACGCTGTCCGGCGGCGAGCGCAAGATGCTGGCGATCGGCCGCGCCATGCTCGGCAATCCAAAATTGCTGCTGCTGGACGAGCCGACCGAAGGCGTCTGGATCGGCGTGATCGAGGAGATCACCGAGCGGCTGATCGAGCTTGCGAAGAGCATCTCGGTCGTGATCGTCGAACAGCATCTCGATCTCGCGCTGCGCGTCGCCGACTATGCCTATGTGCTGGACCGCGGCCGCGTCGCGCTGCAGGGCGGCGCGAGCGAGGTGCGGAGCGATCCGGAACTGCTGCGCTATCTGGCGCCGTAGCAGGCTTCAATGCGGCAGGCGGTCGGCCTTGCGGCCGATCACGCCGTCTCCCGGCGTCCGCGTCCGCCGTGCCGATCGCATCTCGCGACGCACATGCCAGGCCGCGACCGAGCAGATCAGCCACGCCAGCGATGCGGCGATGAAGGCGGCCGGGACGCTGCGATCCACCGTCAGCGAGAAGACGATGGCAAATGCCAGCATGCCGACCGCGCCGAGCGCCGCGCCCGCGGCATCGAGCGCCGCGGCCTGCTGCCCGCGCCATGTGCCGTCGAGGCCGGCGTTCCGCTTGCGGCGGATTTCATGCTTCTCGATCAGGGTCGCGCTGGCGCAGAAGATGGCGGGGAGTGCCAGAAAAGCGCCGCCGACATAGGCGCCGCAGGCGCTGCTGATCAGGCCGGTCAGGACGGCGACGCCGCCGCCGAGCACGAAGCGGATCAGATATTCGGTCCAGCGGCTTTCCCTGAGCGAGGACAGTGAGACGCGGACCGGTGTCATGCCTGTCCTCCGGCAACGCCCAGCAAACCGAACACGATCGCGAGCCAGACGATCAGCGCCAGCAATGTGGCGGGGGCAGCGCGGAGTCTCACGCGAATCAGCAGTTGGCAGACCACGAAGCTATAGGCGGCCAGCGCAACAGCGCCGGCCATCATCGCGCGGCTCTGCAGGCCGGCGTAGTCGGCGCCGTGCTGGTACACGGCGATGCCGAGGGTGGCGAGCGCAACCGACGGCGCCGCGCCGAACAGGCCGGCAAAGCTCTTCGGGCGCAGAATGTCGCCCAGCATCGCGAAGGCCGACACCACGGCTCCGCCCACGAGAAAGCGGATGACATATTCGCTCATCGCGCCTTGCTCCGCGGCGGATCGTCACCGGGATAGCCGGTCCATAATCGCAGCAGCCGCTCGAGAACCGCGCCGAGCCCAAATCCCGCGATTACGTCGCTCGTCCAGTGTGCGAGAACCGCAATGCGCGTCAGCGAAAGGCCGACCGCGACGGACTGGATTACGCGGCGCGCGCCGGCGGGCAATGTCGCGGCCGCCGACGCCAGCGCGCCCATATGCAGCGCGTGGCCGGATGGAAAGGCGTCGTCGCGCTTGCCCGAGATCGAGATGCCATTGGCGTGGCCGACCACGGTCAGGCGATCCGGGCGGGTCTGATTGAACAGCAATTTCAGGCCATGCGGCAGCAGCGACGCTGCGACCGTCACCAGCAGCGCGTGATTCCCGGCGCGCTCGAGCGAGGCGCCGCGCCCACGCGAGGCGAGCCACCCGGCGGCGGCGAGCGCAAGCAGGACCTTTTCGTCAGCGCCCCAGGTGAGTCCGCGGGCGATCTCTTCCGGCGCAGGTGCGGTGTTGCGGGCGATCGCACGCGCGATCATGGCGTCCGCCGCGGTCGGGCGAATTGTGATTGGGAAGGGGGCGCCTCGCTGGCGGCGTGCTCGAACTCTGGCTGTCGTAAGCATGGTCAGGTTCCAATCCAACGCGCCAGCCGCGGCATGGGTCCTATAACGGGACGTGCAAGGCGTCGCCCGAAGGAACCAAATGCAGATCGATGCTCTTGAACTCTTGCCCGTCTCGACCTGATCCCAAGGCTCAATTCCGAGGCTTCATCCCGAGACTTCGCGCGCCAACCGGGATGCACGGCGGGCGATGGATTGTAGTCAGGGAGAGGTGTCGATGACGGAGCCGGACGTTCGCAAGGGGATGCCGCCGGTCAAGCTTCCGCGCGATGAATTCGAGCGGCGCTACCGGAAGCGATTTGCCGATCCGGTCTTTCAATCCATGCAGACGGAGCTTGCGACGATCATCGCCGGCGCCTGGGACGCCTATCGTCAATCGCGCAAGGCGCCGGTTACCCGCAAGGCCGGTCCCGGTTTTGCCGATCCCGACTACGATCTCGCGGTCGATTGGCTGTCCGCGCGCGATGCCATCGACGACGCCCAGCGCAGGCACGACGATCCAAACGAAACGCCGCATATCCTGCTGATCAACGGCTCCTCGCGCAGCGAGCATACTTGTCCCGGCGAGATGTCGAAAAGCTGGCGCATGGTCGAGATCGCCGAGTCTGCCTTTCGCGAGATGGGCCTCGCGGTCGATGTGCTCGATCTGTCGCGGCTGACGTCGGAGTTCGGCAGGGAGATTCATCCCTGCAAGTCCTGCGTGTCCACCTCGATGGCGCTCTGCCACTGGCCGTGCAGCTGCTATCCAAACTACTCGCTCGGGCAGACCGACGACTGGATGAACGAGATCTATCCGCTGTGGGTGCGCGCGCACGGCATCATGATCATCTCGCCGGTCAACTGGTACCAGACGCCGACCGGACTCAAGGCGATGATCGATCGCCTGGTCTGCGCCGATGGCGGCAATCCCGATCCGACCTCAACCCACGGCAAGACCGCGAGCGAAGCCAAGGCGCTCGAACTCAAGGGCTGGCCATACCCCAAGCATTTGCGCGGCCGGCATTTCGGCATCGTGGTCCACGGCGACAGCATCGGCGCGGAAACATGCCGCCGCTTTCTTGCGGACTGGCTCACCGACATGGAGTTGATCTCGGCCGGCGGCAGGGCCGAGATCGATGGCTATGTCGGCTACATGAAGCCCTATGCAACGTCGCATCGCGATCTCGACGAAGACAGGGCCTTTCAGGAACAGGTGCGCAATGTCGCGCTGGCGCTCGGCGCCGCCGTCGACCTCGCGCGCACTGGGCATCTGGAAGATCCCGGCAAGGGGCTTGAGGACCCGCAGCCGAAGTAGCGTGGAATCCGGGTTCCCAAAGGAACGAAGGCCCCCGGCTGCCCGTTAGGCCGCGGGAGGAAGTCACAATGCGCTATATTTCGATTGCAGCTCTTGTTGCTGCTGCCATGATGAGCAGCGGTGCCGCGTTGGCGCAGCATTCCGGTACGCCATCGGAACAGAGCGCGTGCACGCGCGATGCACAGCGCTTCTGCCGGAAGGACCTCGGCAATGACGGTGCCGTGCAGAACTGTCTTCAGATGAAGCGGGCCAGCCTGAGCCGAAGCTGCAAGAAGGTTTTCGAAAGCCACGGAATGTAACGGTCGCCTGTCAGCGCGCATGCGGCGTAACGGAGCGTGGTGTTCGAACCCGCGAGCTGGCGGTGCGGCGCCCTGGGTGCGATCGGCGTCCGGCTTTCCCTGCGCGCTCTGCCGACGGAGAGGGCGGAACGAAGAGCAAAGCTCGGACAAATCATGTCGCGAGAACGTTGTGGCGTGACCCACAGACCGCGCCACACATTCAGTGTCGTCCTGGCGAAAGCCAGGACCCATTACCCCAAATGAGAGCTTTAGCGCGACGCTGGGGCCACGATCCCATTCACGATCAAGTTCGGTGGTTATGGGTCCTGGCTTTCGCCAGGACGACGACAATATTTGCGGCGGCCGCAGGGACGACACCGTGTGCTGCTTGAAATGCTTATCGCAAACGACCGGCGGCGCTGGCGTGCCGCCCTTGCTACTTCACCGCCGAGAAGCGGGTGTCGAACGAATTGGTCTGCACGACAGGCGCGGAGCCGGCGAGTTGGGTCGACGACGACGGAGCCGGTGCGGCGGCTGCGGCGGTGGTGACCTGCGGCTTCGGTGCGGGCTTGGCGGCCTGCTTCGGCTCAGCCTTGGGGGCGACGCGAACCACCGATTGCGGCTTGGCCTCGGCGACCTTCGGCTTGGCGGGTGCGGCAGCGGCCGGAGCCGGCGGCTGTGCGGTCGTCTTGCTGGCGTCGGCGGTGCCGCCGATGCCGACCTTGCGGGCAAAGCTGGAGAAGAAGCCTTCGGATTTGTCAGAGGTGGATTTGTCAGAGGCGGATTTGTCGGACGCGTTCGCCGAGGCAACGCGGGTGCCGGCCGACGATGGGGTCGCGACCGGGGTCGACGACGTCGTCGCCACGACCGGCTCTTCCTGCTGGACCGCGAGATTGGGCTTCGGCGGGTTGACCGTGCCGGGGATCGTGCCGGGCGCGCGCGCCAGCGACATCGACTGCAGCGACTGGCTGTCGCCGCCTTCGGAGAGACCGGTGTTTCCTTCCGGAATCTTCGAGGCGAAGATCGCGTTCATGCCGCCGTCGATGCCGGTGTTGAGGCGCGCCACCGGCGTGCCCTTGGACACCAGCTTGGAGGTCTCGGCGGCATCCCGCTGCTCCTTCTCGCGCACGGCGCTCGCGATCTCGTCGGGGATCACATAGGCCGGGCACTTCGCCGAGGCATCGAACACCGGATCGCGGGTCGCGTTCGGCGCCTTGACTGCGTCGAAGACGTATTTCTTCTCGCAGAAGTCGACCTTCGGCTCCTGCTTCGTCACCTCGAAATGATCATAGCCTTCCTTAATCATCTTCCAGAACGGCATGTTCGGATTGTTGCGGTGCTTGGCCATGTTCACCGGCGTCATCCGGAACGGATAGGCCTGCAGCTGGAACGCCTTCTGGCCGCCGAAGAAGGATTCGCGGCCGAGCGAGTAGATCTCGGCGATCTGCTCGTCGGTCATCGCGTAGCAGCCGCGCGAAGAACAGTCGCCATGCACCATCAGCTGCGAGCCGGTGCGGCCGAGCGCCTTGTCGAAGGCGTTGGGATAGCCGGTGTTGAACGACAGGTAATAGGCCGATTGCGGGTTCATCTGGCTCGGGTTGATCGAGTAGAACCCCTCGGGCGCCTGGCGGTCGCCCTCGCGGACCTTCGGACCGAGATCGCCCGACCAGCGGCAGATCGGATAGGTCTTGAGCAGCGCGAACTGGCCGGAGCGGTTTTGCTTCCAGACCTCGAGCTCGGCCTCCTGCTTGAACAGCCGCACCAGGATCGGCGACTGCATGTCCATGTCCTTTTCGGTCATGGCAGCGACGAGCTTTGGCGGGACCGGCTGGTTGGCCTTGGCGTTTTGCGCGAGCGAGATCTGGTCGCTGTCACAACCGGCGAGCATGACGCCTGCGGCGAGGACCGCCGAGGTCAGAAGCGCGCGTACGAGCGTGCGATGAGTCAAGTCCGAGCTCCACACCCACCGGGCGATTTTCGCGACCCCAACACGGCGAATATGCCCTGAAGCCATTGTGTAAAATATTAGCCTTCGACGACCCCTGCTCGCAACCTGAACCGGGGCGGACAGCCCTCACGGTAGCAGGCATGGTTCAAGGAATGTTAAAGACCCGGCTCGGGGCCCAATTAGGGCAAAATTGGTCGATTTGGGCGAAAAATCGGGCGGTTTGGGCGCCTCAGCCGAGCTTGCGGCCGATATCGAGAAACTTCTGGCGGCGCTGTTTGCGAATCGCGTCCGGATCAAGATTTCGTAGGTCGTTGAGCGCCTGGGCGATGGCGTCGCCCGTGGTCGCGATCATCGCAGCGGGGTCGCGATGAGCGCCGCCCGAGGGCTCCCTCAGGATCTGGTCGATCACGCCGAAGCGCAGCATGTCCTGGGCGGTGATCTTCATGCTGTTGGCGGCTTCCTGCGCCTTGGTGCCGTCGCGCCACAGGATCGAGGATGCCGCCTCCGGCGAGATCACGCTGTAGATCGCGTGCTCCATCATCAGGACGCGGTTCGCCGTGGTGATGGCGATGGCGCCGCCCGACATGCCTTCGCCGGTGACGATCGCGACATTGGGCACGCCGAGCGACAGGCAGGCGTCGGTCGAGCGCGCGATCGCCTCGGCCTGGCCACGCTCCTCGGCGCCAATGCCGGGATAGGCGCCGGCGGAATCGACGATCGACAGCACCGGGATGCCGAACCGGTCGGCCATTTCCATCAGGCGTACCGCCTTGCGGTAGCCTTCGGGGCGCGCCATGCCGAAATTGTGCTTGATGCGGCTCTCGGTGGTGGCGCCCTTCTCCTGGCCGACCACGCAGATGCTCTCGCCGCGGAAGCGGCCGAAGCCGCCGACCAGGGCCTCGTCGTCGGCGAATTTGCGGTCGCCGGCCATCGGTGTGAATTCGGTGATCAGGCCGCCGATGAAATCGGTGAAGTGCGGCCGCTGCGGATGCCGCGCCACCAGCGTCTTCTGCCACGGCGTCAGATTGGAATAGAGCTCGGTGAGCGCCTGCGCCGCCTTGTCCTCGATCCGCGCGACCTCGTCGCCGATGTCGCTGCCGCTCGCGGCAAGCGCACGCAACTCGTCGATCTTGGATTCAAGCTCGGCGACGGGTTTTTCGAAGTCGAGATAGCTGCGCATCGGGTCGGGCATCAACTCAATATAGGGAAGATCGGTGCGAGGGGCGAAGCGGTTTCGGCGTTGGAAAGAGAAGCTTTGTAACTTCAAACGGTTAACGCGCATCCGGGTGGAATGCACGCTTCGGGATCGCAAGCAGGTGACGCTCTTTCTGCGGAGACGAAGCGGAAGTCAAGGCGGATTGCTCGTAGCCCGGATGGAGCGAAGCGCAATCCGGGGAGCTATATCGGCGGAAATACCATTCCCGGATTTCGCTGCACTCCATTCGGGCTACGGACCGCTACGATTTCTCCGCCAATGGATGCAGGTCGCGCACCAGGCTCTTCAGCCGCTCCTCGACCACATGGGTGTAGATCTGGGTGGTCGAGATGTCGGTGTGGCCGAGCAGGGTCTGCACGATGCGCAGATCCGCGCCATTGTGCAGCAGATGGCTGGCAAAGGCATGACGCAGCACGTGCGGGGAGACCAGCCGCGGCGCAAGGCCGGAGGCGCCCGCAAGCTCCTTCAGGTCGCGGGCGAAATGCTGCCGGGTCAGATGGCCGCTCTCGCCGGAGGACGGAAACAGCCATTTCGACGGCGCGGCTTTCTTCGCCTTCGGCTGCATCACCTCCAGCGCCGCGAGATAGTCCGCCGTCGCCTGGCGCGAGGCGTCGTTCAGCGGCACCAGCCGTTCCTTGCTGCCCTTGCCGCGCACCACGATCATCCGCGCATCGCGCCGCGCCGCGGAGACCGGCAGCGACACCAACTCGGAGACGCGCAGGCCGGTGGCGTAGAGCACCTCGAGCAGGCAGTAGAGCCGCAGCGCGCGCAGCCGCTGCGCCGGCGAGACGTCGGTCTGGGTCAGCTCCTTGGCGCGGGTCAGCATGCGGTCGACGTCGGCGATCGACAGCACCTTGGGCAGGCCGCGGCCGCGCTTCGGGCCGGACAGGATCGCGGCCGGATCGTCGGTGCGGATCCGCTCGTTGAGCAGGAAACGGTAGAGATGTCGCATCGCCGACAGCCGCCGCGCCACGCTGGTCGACTTGAAGCCTCTGATATCGAGGTCGGCGAGGTAGCCGCGCAGCGTCTCGGTGTCGGCGTTGGTGAAATCGGCGCCGGCATGGGCGAGGTAATCGGAGAAATCGGTCAGGTCGCGCTGGTAGGCGTCGAGCGTGTTGGCGCCGGCGCCCTGTTCCGCGGCGAGCATGTCGAGGAACAACGCGGTCAGTTTGGCGTCGGAGGACTTGGCGAGGGTCTTGGCGGGATGTTTGGCAGCAGCGGGCATGCCAGAATCATAGCGCCTATTTCTTGAGGAACTTATCCGGTGGGATGGTCACCGTCATTTCCCGCGGTTTCGGGTGCACGAAATTCGCCAGCGCGAAGACGATGCCGTAGCCGATCCCGAAAATCACGGCGACGACCGTCAGGAAGCGGAACAGGCTGGGCATGGAGGCGACTCGGGCGGCGAATTAACCAATGAAATCATCCAACATGTTCCCCGCGCGGTTGCAAGAGTCGCTGGTAAGGGTGTCGCCGGGGGTAGTATAGGTGGCTCGAATTCCGAACAATTCGTCCCAATATCCGAGCTTTTTGATGTCCGACGCAGCCGTACCGGCGCCCACCCACCCGACCCTGGAGGCCGACATCGCGGCCGTGCTGGGGACGCGGTCGATCGTGCTGGTCGGCATGATGGGGGCCGGCAAGTCGACCATCGGCCGCCGGGTGGCGGCACGGCTCAAGCTGCCGTTCGCCGATGCCGACACCGAGATCGAAGCGGCGGCCCGGATGACGATCCCTGAGATCTTCGAGACCCACGGCGAGCCCTATTTCCGCGACGGCGAGGCGCGGGTGATCGCCCGCATACTCGATAACGGCCCGATCGTGCTGGCGACCGGCGGCGGCGCCTTCATGCGCGAGGAGACCCGCAATCGTATCCGCGACCGAGCGATCTCGATCTGGCTCAAGGCCGACAGTGATATCATCATGCGCCGGGTGCGCCGCCGCGCCGATCGTCCGCTGTTGCACACCCCCGACCCCGAGGCGACCGTCAACCGCCTGCTCAGCGAGCGCGAGCCGGTCTACCGGAATGCCGATCTGACGATTGCCTCGCGCGACGTGCCGCACGACCGCATCGTCGACGAATGCCTCGAGGCCCTGCATGCGCATCTGTGCGGTGCGCGTCCGGCCGACGAGCCACCACCTGACGGATTGAACGCGACCTCATGACTGCGCCCTTGAAGCATTCCGCTTCCGTTACCGTCGACGTCGCGCTCGGCGACCGCGCCTATGACATCGTCATCGGCCGCGGCGTGCTGCAGTCGCTCGGCGAGCGTGTCGCGGCGCTGCGGCCCGGCGTGCGTACCGCCATCGTCACCGACCGCACCGTCGCGAAGCACTGGCTGGACCCGACCGAGGCGTCGCTCGCAGCGGCAGGCGTGCCGACGTCGCGGATCGTGGTCGAGGAAGGTGAGGGTTCGAAGAGCTATGCCACGCTAACCGAGGTCAGCGAAGCGCTGATCGCGGCGAAGATCGAGCGCGATGACCTCGTCATCGCGCTCGGCGGCGGCGTGGTCGGCGATCTCGCCGGCTTCGCGGCCGCGATCCTGCGCCGCGGCGTCGATTTCGTGCAGGTGCCGACCTCGCTGCTCGCACAGGTCGATTCCTCCGTCGGCGGCAAGACCGGCATCAACTCGCCGCAGGGCAAGAACCTGATCGGCGCATTCCACCAGCCGGTGCTGGTCATCGCCGACACCTCGGTGCTCGACACGCTGTCGCCGCGCCAGTTCCGCGCCGGCTACGCCGAGGTCGCGAAATACGGCATCCTCGGCGACGAGGCCTTCTTCGCCTGGCTCGAGAAGAACCACGCCGACATCTTCGCCGGCGGCGCCGGGCGCGAGCACGCGATCGCGACCTCCTGCCGTGCCAAGGCGGGCGTTGTTTCCCGTGACGAGCGCGAGACCGGCGAGCGGGCGCTGCTCAATCTCGGCCACACCTTCGGCCATGCACTGGAAGCCGCGACCGGCTTCTCCGACCGGCTGTTCCATGGCGAAGGCGTCTCGGTCGGCATGGTGCTCGCGGCGGAATTCTCGGCGCAGCTCGGCATGATATCGTCCGACGATGCGGGGCGCATCGCGCATCATCTGTCCGCGGTCGGATTGCCGACGCGCCTGCAGGATATCGCAGGCTTCGCGCAGGAAGGTCTTGCCGACGCCGACGCGCTCCTGGCGCTGATGGCGCAGGACAAGAAGGTCAAGCGCGGCAAGCTCACCTTCATCCTGCTGGAGGCCGTCGGCCGCGCCGTGATCGCCAACAATGTCGAGCCGCAGCCGGTGCGCGACTTCCTGCAAGCCAAGCTGAAGGCCTAGAGCGGGATGACTCTTCCTCGGATCGTCATCGCACTCTATCTCTTTGATTTGAGCATGATCTTTTCGGAAAACCGCGACACACTTTTCCGGATCATGCTCTAACCACGGATCAATTCAGTGGGATGGTTCACCTTCTCGATCGTGCTGCTCTGTCTGTTTATCTCGGCGTTTTTCGCGGCGAGTGAGACGGCGCTGACCGGCGCCTCGCGCGCCAGCATGCTGCGGCTGTCGAAGCAGGGCAACACCGATGCCGGCGTGGTGTCGAAGCTGTTCAACATGCGCGAGCGCATGATCGGCGCGCTGCTGCTCGGCAACAACATCGCCAATATCGGCGCCTCGGCGCTGGCGACCGGCGTGTTCACCGCCTGGTTCGGCGATGTCGGCGTGCTCTATGCCACCGCGGTCATGACCGTGATGGTGGTGGTGTTCGCCGAGGTGCTGCCCAAGACCATCGCGATCAACGCGCCCGACCGCATCTCGCTTTTGGTCGCGCGGCCGATGCGGCTGACGATCTTCGTGCTGGGGCCGCTGCTCACCATCATCGAGACCATCGTGCTGGCGCTGATGAAGCTGCTCGGCATCAAGGTCGGGGCGCATCAGGCGGTGCTGTCGCCGACCGAACGCCTGCGCGGTGCGGTCGATCTGTTGCATCACGAGGGCAAGGTCGAGAAGCAGGACCGCGACATGCTCGGCGGCTTGCTGGATCTCAGCGAGCTGCAGGTCTCCGACGTCATGGTCCATCGTACCGAGATGACCATGGTCAACGCCGACCTGCCGCCGGAAGAACTGGTGCGCGAGGTGCTGGCGAGCGAATACACCCGCATCCCGCTGTGGCGCGAGAAGCCGGAGAACATCGTCGGCGTGCTCCATGCCAAGGACCTGCTGCGCGCGATGCGCGCCAACGACGGCGACATGTCCGCGATCGATGCCACCGCGATCGCGCTGCCGCCCTGGTTCGTGCCGGAGATGCGTCCGGTCTCCGAACAGCTGAAGGCGTTCCGCCGCCGCAAGACCCACTTCGCCCTCGTGGTCGACGAGTATGGCGAGGTCGAAGGCATGGTGACGCTGGAGGACATCCTGGAGGAGATCGTCGGCGACATCTCCGACGAGCATGACGTCGTCGTCGCCGGCGTGCGGGCCCAGCCGGACGGCTCGGTCGTGGTCGACGGCTCGGTGCCGATCCGCGATCTCAACCGTGCGATGGACTGGCGCCTGCCGGACGAGGAGGCGACCACGGTCGCCGGCCTCGTGATCCACGAGGCGCGCTCGATCCCGGAGCGCGGCCAGAGCTTCACCTTCCACGGCTTCCGCTTCCGCGTGCTCCGCCGCGAGCGCAACCGCATCACCGCGCTGCGCATCGTCGCCGTCCCGCGCGAGACCGAGCTGGAGGAGAAGAAGCCGAAGCGGGCGGGGACGGCGTTCTAGCGCTGGGCGGCAAGCGCAAATGCGCCACCGTCACCCTGAGGAGCCGCGAAGCGGCGTCTCGAAGGGTCGACGGCCACCGGCGGGGCCGTGTATCCTTCGAGGCTCGCTTCGCTCGCACCTCAGGATGACGGGTCTGATGGATGTGCCTCGCTACTCGATATCGATCGAGATGCCCGACAGCTTCCAGGCGCCGTCGGAGGGGATGAAGCCGAGCTGATACTTCACCTGCTTGGGCGTGGTGTCGAAATGCCCCTTCAGCCGCAGCACGCCCTTGTCGTCGATCTTGGCGTCCTCATCGAGCACGATCGGCTTGGCCACCACGGCGTCGAACACCGCATGCTTGTCGACCAGATCCTTGAAGATGGTCTTGAGCTTGTCCGGCGGAAACTGGTCGCGGAACGGCTTTGAGATCTTGGCGTGGAACACGGTGAAATTATTCGCTGCCACCGCATCGTTGAGCGACACCAGGATGCTCTTGATCAGCACCTCCTGGACGAACGGGCTCGGCATGTCCAGCGCCGAGGCCGGACGCATCGCGCAGATCAGGAGCAGGCTGGCGGCGGTGACGATCGACCGGAAACGTGGCCAGCAAGGGATCATCGATGGCCCCATATCATGCGTGGCGGTGCAATCCGTAGTTTCACCTGCTCACCTATGGAGCAGGTCCATCCTGTTCTCATAAAGGAAAACCACTGCTTCGTCTTGAGGCAAGCGCGCACTAGCGCGGCTTTTCCCCGGGGCCGTGGGCGTGGATCGCCAGCGCATGCACCGAGCCGGCGAGTTCCTGCGCCAGCGTCGCATTTATCATGCGATGGCGTTCGATCCGGCTCTTCCCTTCGAAGGCCGGAGACACAATATATACCCGGAAGTGCGTCTCCCCGCCTGGCCTGTGGCCGGCGTGGCCCTCATGCAGATGTGACTCGTCGACGACGTCGAGGCTTTCCGGCAAGAAAGCTTCACGCAACTTGTTTATGATAGCGTCTTTGGTGCTCATGGCGGCGGAGTTAGGTTCGCGACAGCTTTTCGTCAATGGTGCAAGCGGGAAACGAGGTCTGCGCAATGTCAAGACTTGAAGATTTGTGCATTGCGTAGTCAAAGAGAACATGCCGATCGATTCATCAAAATTCTTCGACTCCATTCGCATCAAGCCGACCAAGGTGAGTGCGAAGCGCCAGGCGCAGGCCGGCGAGCAGGCCGTGACCTGCGAGTGGGCGGGTTGCCAGAACAAGGGCGCGCATCGCGCCCCGAAGGGCCGCGAGAATTCGCGCGAGTATTGGCACTTCTGTCTCGATCACGTCCGCGAATACAACCAGTCCTACAATTTCTTCCAGGGGATGAATCCTGACGATGTCGCGCGCTACCAGAAGGACGCGCTGACCGGCCACCGTCCGACCTGGAAGATGGGTGCCAACAACGGCAAGAAGGGCGAGAGCGGTCTCGATGCCGCCGCCGATCCGTTCCACGTGTTCTCCGAGCTCAACGGCCGCGGCCGCTGGCGCCCCGGACCGGGCGGCGCGGAGCCCAAGCCCGAGACCCGCAAGATCATGAACGCCGAGCGCAAGGCGCTGCAGGTGATGGGGTTAGGGGCCGAGGCGACGCTCGAAGACGTCAAGTCGAAGTACAAGGCGCTGGTCAAGCAGCACCATCCCGACGCCAATGGCGGCGACCGCTCGACCGAGGATCGCCTGATCGAGATCATCAAGGCGTACAATTATCTGAAGACCGTGGTGCGCGAGGCCTGAGCTCTCTCGTCCTCGTCGCCCCTGCCTAGTGCGCAGTTGCCCACGGGAGCAGGGGCCCATAACCACCGGCCGTTATCGTTCGCACAAGATGTCTGCCCGATTGCCCCATCGATGGGCCGCGGCGTATGGGTCCCGGCCTTCGCCGGGACGACGGCGGAGTGTGTGGCTCCGCCATCGTCCAACGGTGCAGTTTTGTAGCCCGGATGAAGCGCAGCGCAATCCGGGACCCTTCTATCCGAGGTCACACCGCTCCCGGATTTCGCTGCGCTCCATCCGGGCTACGGGTCGGCGTTAGCTCTCAGCCCTTCGGCATCGCCCCGACATAGGACGAGCTCGGCCGGATCAGCCTTCCGGTGCGCCGCTGCTCCAGGGCGTGCGCGGTCCAGCCGGCGGCGCGGGCCACCGCGAAGATCGGCGTGAACGCCTGCCGCGGGATTTCCAGCCCATCGAGCAGAATCGCGGTGAAGAACTCGACATTGGTCTCGAGCGGCCGCTCCGGATTCTTCTTCCGCAGTGCCTCGCGGATATAGGCCTCGACCTCGGCGGCAAATGGCAGGTCGGCACCACTGGCCTCGAGGCGCTCGATCGCGACCTTCAGCACGTCGGCGCGCGGGTCGCGCACGCGATAGACGCGGTGACCAAACCCCATCAGCCGTTCGCCGTGCGCCAGCGCGCCGTCGACCCAGGGCTTGATGCGCTCGCGCGTCCCGATCGCGTCCAGCATTTCGAGCACCGGCTCCGGCGCGCCGCCATGCAGCGGGCCGGTCAGCGCGCAATAGCCGCCGGTGATCGCCGCGAACAGATCGGCCTGGGTGGACGCGATCACCCGCGTGGTGAAGGTCGACGCATTCATGCCGTGGTCGCAGACCGTGACGAGATAGGCGTCGAGTGCGGCGACCTCGCGCGGTTCGGTCTTGCGGTTCAGCAGCATCCGCAGCGTGTCGGCGGCGTGGCCGGCATTCGGGTCCGGCGCGATCGGGTCATGTCCCCTGGCGCGCTGGACCAGGGCGCCCGCGATCACCGGGAAGGCGCCGGCGATGGTCGCCTCGTGCTCCAGTCCGTTCTCGCCGCGGAGGCCGGCGATCGCGGCCCGGAAACCGTCGACGATCGACATGCCGCGCGTCGCCGGCAGCAGGTCCGGCAGCCGCGCGAAGGCGCGTTCGCGGGCGGCGCCGAGGCTGGCGCGGACATTGGCTTCGCTCAGCGCCTTACCGGTGGCGCCGTTCCACAGCCGCGCCGTGACGCCCTCGAAGCTCGACTTGTCCGCGAGGTCGGCGACGTGCTCGCCGGCGATGATCAACTCGCCGCGCTCGCCGTCGACATGGCTCAACACGGTCTCGGCGGCGGGAACGCCGTCCAGACCGATCCGGCTCTTGGTGAGATGCATATTCATGGCCTGATCTCCTTGCTTAACCCCTTCAGGGTCAGGCCTCTCGACGAGTTGATCAATCTTGATTATATAAATCAATATGAAAAAATCCGCCGAGCTTTACCTCTCCGCCCGGGAGGCCGCGGCCGAGCTCGCGATCTCGCCGGCGACCCTCTACGCCTATGTCAGCCGCGGGCTGATCCGCTCCGAGCCGTCGCCGGATTCGCGCAGCCACCGCTACCGCGCCGAGGACATCAGGGGGTTGAAGGAGCGCCGCGTGCCGTCGCCGGAGCCGCGCGGCTTCCGCAATTTCGACGCCGACCTGCCGGTGATGGATTCGGCGATCGCGACCATTACCGAGCAGGGCCCGATCTATCGCGGCGTCAACTGCGTCGAGCTCGCCGAGCGCGACACGCTGGAGCACACCGCGACGCTGCTGTGGGACGTCACCGGCGTCGATCCGTTCGCGCCGGACAATTGTCCGCAGGTCTCGGACGAAATGCGCGCCATCGCTGAGGCCGCGCGCCGCGCCCAGCCGATCGACCGGACGGTCGCCGTGCTGGCGCTGGCGGCAAGTGCCGATCCCGGCGCCTTCACGCGCGCGCCGGATGGCCGCGCGATGGTCGGCGGCCGCATCTTGCGGCTGCTGGTCGCGACCATGCTGAACGCTGCGCCATCGAACGAGCCGCTGCACGAGCAGGTGGCGCGGGTCTGGACGCCTGACAACAAGCACGCGCCCGACCTGATTCGCCGCGCGCTGGTGCTGCTCGCCGATCATGAATTGAACGCCTCGACCTTCACCGCGCGCTGCGCGGCATCGACCGGGCTCAATCTGTACGACGCCGTGATCGCGGGTCTCGTCGCACTGAAGGGCCCGATGCATGGCGGCGCCGGCGTGCTCGCCTCGCGCCTCGTCAAGACGATGCTCGACAACGACGTTGCGCCGGTGGTTCGCGAGCGCGTCGCGCTTGGCGAACGTTTCGCCGGCTTCGGGCACGGCGTCTACAAGAAGGGCGATCCGCGCGCGATCTCGCTGCTCGAGGCGCTGACGCGGGCCGGCGCGCCGCGCAAATTCACCAGGGAAGTCCCGGAGCGGATCGCGGAGGCGACCGGCGAATTCGTCAACATCGACTACGCGCTGGCGGTGCTGGTGCATGCGCTGCGGATGCCGGCGGGCAGCGAGCTGGCGCTGTTTGCGATGGCGCGCAGCGTCGGATGGATCGCGCATGCCAGCGAGCAGCTTCAGCTCGGCAAGTTGATCAGGCCGCGTGCCCGCTATGTCGGCCCGGCACCCGGGCGTGGCGGGACCACCAACAGCATCTAGCTATTTCGCCGGCTTGGCCGGTTCGATCAGGCTGCCGCCATGGCGGCGGCGGATGGTCCAGATGGCCAGCGCCAGGATTACGGCGCCGCCCGCGACCGCAAACATCCAGAGATGCTTGCCGACATGGCCATGATGCGGCAGGCCGGCATAGTCGTGCAGCGCGGTCACCGCGAGCACGCCGGGCAGCACATGCGCCGGCGCCCAGAGCAGGATCGCGGGAATGTTGACCGCGTAGAAGCGCGCCGGCGGCATGTCGAGCGCGCCGGCGGTGATCGGCACGAAGGCGCGGATCGGCGGCACGAAGCGGGCGAAGAACACCGCGAGCACGCCCCAGCGATTGAAGAACGCCTCGCTCTGCGCCACCACGCGCGGATAGTTGGAGAGCGGCCAGGCCGACAGGATCTCGCGCTGGCTGCGGTGGCCGATCAGATAGGCGGTGCCGTCGCCGAGCATCGCGCCGGCGGCCGCCGCGGCGAGCACCGGGAGCAGCTTCAGTTCCCCGCCCGGCACCAGCGCGCTCAACGCCAGGATGATGGTCGAACCCGGCACCAGGGAGCCGATCACCGGAACCGCTTCCAGCAGGGCGGCCAGAAACAGCGTCAGATAGGCGAGCCAGGCATGGGCCGAAACGAACGCGATGAACGGGTCAAGGAATGAAGTCACAAAATTCCCATGCAGCGGTGATATCGACTTGAGAGCTAACAACTCCCTGCCGGGGTGAAAAGTGCCTCGGAAAGCCAGGGCGCCCACGCGCTGCGGCAAAAGTACGGCGTGATTCGCAGGGCAGCCTTTCAAAAACCGGCGTCCGGACCTATCTTCATGATAGGACAACGGAACTTTGATTGGCCCGCGGGCTTCTGCCGGCCGTTGCTCTCTGCTAGGCTTGTGCCTAGCACCCCATCCGCAGCCAAACGATTAATCTGGTTTCGGGAATGCCCGTGACCTCGGAGGATGAATGACGACCGCCGTCCAGACCAAAACACAAGAACCCGTCGTCGGCTTGCCCGACATGAAGGTGTCGGTCCGGCAGGTCTTCGGGATCGATAGCGATCTGGAAGTTCCCGCCTATTCGGAAGTCGATCCGCATGTGCCGGAAACCGATCCGGACTATCGCTTCGATCGCGCGACCACGCTCGCGATCCTCGCCGGCTTTGCCAAGAATCGCCGCGTGATGGTCACCGGCTATCACGGCACCGGCAAGTCGACCCACATCGAGCAGGTTGCGGCCCGCCTCAACTGGCCCTGCGTGCGCGTCAACCTCGACAGCCACATCAGCCGTATCGATCTCGTCGGCAAGGACGCCATCGTGGTCAAGGACGGCAAGCAGGTCACCGAATTCCGCGACGGCATCCTGCCTTGGGCGCTGCAGCATAATATCGCGCTGGTGTTCGACGAATACGACGCCGGCCGCCCGGACGTGATGTTCGTGATTCAGCGCGTGCTGGAAGTCTCCGGCCGCCTGACGCTGCTCGACCAGAACAAGGTGATCAAGCCGCATCCGGCGTTCCGCCTGTTCTCGACCGCCAACACGGTCGGCCTCGGCGACACCTCGGGCCTCTATCACGGCACCCAGCAGATCAACCAGGGTCAGATGGACCGCTGGTCGATCGTCACCACGCTGAACTACCTCGCCCATGACGAGGAAGTGGAGATCGTGCTGGCCAAGGCGCGCCACTACCGAACGCAGGAAGGCCGCGACATCGTCAACAAGATGGTGCGGCTTGCGGACCTCACCCGCAACGCCTTCGCCAACGGCGACCTGTCGACGGTGATGAGCCCGCGCACGGTGATCACCTGGGCCGAGAACTCGGACATCTTCAACGACATCGGCTTTGCGTTCCGCGTCACCTTCCTCAACAAGTGTGACGAATTGGAGCGGCCGCTGGTCGCCGAGTTCTACCAGCGCTGCTTCAACGTCGAGCTGCCGGAATCCTCGGTCAACGTGGCGCTCAGCTAGTCCATGCCGAAAATCTCCGTCGAGCGCACAGTCACACAGACGAAGAAAGCGGTGCTCGGCGGATTGCTCCACTACAACAACGAGAAGATGGGGAAGCAGAAGTACAAGCGCTTCGCCATCTCGCTGCGGCAAGGCGACGAGATTGTCGGCGGCATCGTCGGCGAGGTCTGGACCGCGGTGTTGTTCATCCAGTTGTTCTGGATGGAGCAGAAGTTTCGCAACAAGGGCTTTGGTGCGAAGCTGATCAAGGCGATCGAGGACGAGGCGCGGCGCTTCGGAGCGACGCGATCCTATCTGGATACGATGAGCTTCCAGGCGCCGGGCTTCTACCGCGCCAACGGATATAAAGAGTTCGGTTCGATTGAGGGGTATCCCGGCGGCGTAACGCGCCATTGGTTTACGAAATCGCTATGACAACCTCCAACATCAAATTCCGTCCCGGATCCAAGGAAGCGCCGACCGAGCCGTTCAAGCGCTCGGTGTCGGCGTGCCTGAAGGCGATCGCCAAGAAGCCGGAGCTCGAGGTCTCCTTCGCCGCCGAGCGCCCCGGGCTCGCGCCCGGCAAGGCGCGGCTGCCGGAGCCGGCGCGCAAGATGACCAAGCGCGATGCGGCGATCGTGCGCGGCCACGCCGATTCGATCGCGCTCAAGATCGCCTGTCACGATCCCAAGGTGCATCGCAAGCTGATGCCGGGCAATCCGCAGGCGCGCGGCGTGTTCGAGGCGGTCGAGCAGGCGCGCGTCGAGGCGATCGGCTCGCGGCGAATGGCGGGCGTTGCGAAGAACCTCACCGCGATGCTCGACGATCATTTCCACCGCGGCAAGTACGACGAGATCACCGATCGCGCCGACGCGCCGCTATCGGATGCGCTGGCGATGCTGGTGCGCGAACGTCTCACCGGCATGGCGCCACCCGCGGCCGCCAAGAAGATGGTCGATCTCTGGCGTCCGACCCTGGAGGACAAGATCGGCTCGCGGCTCGACAAGCTCAGCCGTTTCACCGAGGACCAGGCGAGGTTCGGCGACCTCGTCCATGATCTGCTGTCGGCGCTCGATCTCGGCGACGACCGCAACATGGATTCCGACGATGACGACGACCAGGACGAGAACCAGGACGGCGAGAGCGATCAGTCCGGCGCCGAGGGCTCGCCCGACTCCGATGCCGCGCAGGAGATGAGCGCCGACCAGGCGCAGACGTCCGCGGAAGAGATGAGCGAAAGCGCGATGGAGAGCGCGCAGGCCTCCACGTCGGACACGTTCGACGACGGCGAGCTCGGCGACGACGAGACGCCGGGCGAGGCGACTCGGCCGAATGCGCGCGGCCAGAACGAGCCGCGCGGTCCGGAATATCACGCCTTCGCGCCGAAGTTCGACGAGGTGATCGCCGCCGAGGACCTCTGCGATCACGACGAGCTCGAGCGTCTGCGCTCCTATCTCGACAAGCAGCTCGCGCATCTGCAGGGCATCGTGGCGCGGCTCGCCAACCGCCTGCAACGGCGCTTGATGGCGCAGCAGAATCGCGCCTGGGATTTCGATCTCGAGGAGGGCATCCTCGATCCGGCGCGGCTGTCGCGTGTCGTCACCGACCCCTATCATCCGCTGTCCTTCATGCATGAGAAGGAGGCGACCTTCCGCGACACCGTGGTGACGCTGCTGCTCGACAATTCAGGTTCGATGCGCGGCCGTCCGATCACGGTTGCCGCGACCTGCGCCGACATCCTGGCGCGCACGCTGGAGCGTTGCGGCGTCAAGGTCGAGATCTTGGGCTTCACCACCCGCGCCTGGAAGGGCGGGCAGTCGCGCGAGTCGTGGCTTGCCGCCGGCAAGCCGGCCAATCCGGGCCGCCTCAACGATCTCAGGCACATCATCTACAAATCGGCCGACGCACCCTGGCGTCGCGCGCGAAAAAATCTCGGCCTGATGATGCGCGAGGGCCTGCTCAAGGAGAACATCGACGGCGAGGCGCTCGACTGGGCGCACAAGCGCCTGCTCGCGCGTCCCGAGCAGCGCCGCATCCTGATGATGATCTCCGACGGTGCGCCGGTCGACGACTCCACGCTGTCGGTCAATCCCGGCAACTATCTCGAGCGGCATCTGCGTCACATCATCGACGAGATCGAAACCCGCTCGCCGGTCGAGCTGATCGCGATCGGCATCGGTCACGACGTGACGCGCTACTATCGCCGTGCCGTGACCATCGTGGACGCCGAAGAGCTCGGCGGCGCCATCACCGAAAAGCTCGCCGAGCTGTTCAGCGAGACTCACGGCTCGGCGCCCGCGCCGGGCATCCGGCGCCGCCTCCACTCGTGAGACATGCGCTCACCCCCTAGCCGCCGCCGTTTCCTCCAGGGTGTGGCGGCGGGGCTGTCGGCCGCCGCATTGCCGCGTCTGGCGCAGGCACAGAGCGCGACCCAGCCGCCGGCAACGCCGAGGCCGGCTGCGAGGCCGAGCCCCTACCGGGTCAACGAACCGGTTTCGATCGACGTCAACGCACGGCCGCTGCCGTCGTTCGACACCCGCGATCGCGCGCGCACGCGGTTCGGCGCGCTGGAGTATCGCAGCGGGCTGATCCTGACCTCGTCGTTCTCCGGCTTCGGCGGCCTCTCCGCGCTGCGGCTCGATCCCAAGGGCGAGCGCTTTATCGCGGTCAGCGATCAGGGCAGCTGGTTCACCGGTCGCATCGTCTATCGTGGCCGGGAGATGGTCGGGCTCGACGACGTCGAGGCGGCACCGCTGCTCGGCGCCGACGGCAGGCCGATCACCGTGACCCGCGGCTGGTATGATTCGGAATCGCTCGCGCTCGACGGCTCGTTCGCCTATGTCGGGCTCGAGCGGGTCAACCAGGTGCTGCGCTTCGATTTCGCCAAGGGCTTTACCCGCTCGCGCGGCGAGGTGGTGCCGCTGCCGGCGGCCGCCCGCAAACTTCCGAACAACAAGGGGCTGGAGGGCCTCGTCTTCGTGCCCAAGGCCACGGGCCAGCCGCTCGCCGGCACGCTGATCGCGTTCTCGGAACGCGGGCTCGATGCGAGCGGCAATTTGATTGCCTTCCTGGTCGGCGGCAAGACGCCGGGCCAGTTCAGCGTCCGCCGCACCGAGAATTTCGACATCAGTGACGCGGTCCTGCTGCCGTCGGGCGGTCTGTTGATCCTGGAGCGGAAATTCTCCTGGTTCGGCGGAGTCGGCATCCGCATCCGCCGTCTCGCGCTGTCCGATATCGCGCCCGGCGCCGTGGTCGATGGCCCCGCGATCTTCAATGCCGATCTCGGTAACGAGATCGACAACATGGAAGGCATCGACGCCCATGTCACGGAGGCGGGCGAGACCGTGCTGACCATGGTCTCCGACGACAATTTCTCCCTGATCCAGCGCAATCTGCTGCTGCAGTTCACGCTGGTGGACTGAGGCGCCGGCCCGGAGGGGCGCCGTCAGGGCATTGCTGATCTGCGCCCCGGCCTGCGCGGCCTTCCGGACGGTTGGTGATCGGCCGTGGTGCCTCTATCTTAACCGGGCCCTCTCCCCGATCCCGGATATCCGCCGCATGAGCACCCTGTTTTCCCCGATCGAACTACGCGACCTGAAACTCTCCAATCGCATCATGGTCTCGCCGATGTGCCAGTATTCGGCCATCGACGGCTCCGCCAACGACTGGCACTTCACCCACATCAACATGCTGGCCCTGTCGGGCGCGGCGATGTTTTGCATCGAAGCCACCCATGTCGAGGATATCGGGCGGATCACGCCGGGTTGCCTCGGTCTTTACAACGACGCCAACGAGGCAGCGCTGAAGCCGATCCTGGCCTCGGTGCGCAAGCATTCGAAAGCGGCGGTCGCCATGCAACTCGCCCATGCCGGCCGCAAGGCGTCGAGCCAGCGCCCTTGGGAGGGCGGGCAGTTGATCCCGATTGCCGAAGGCGGCTGGCAGACGGTCGGACCATCCGACGTCCCGCACAAGGAAGGCGAGGCCGCGCCGGTGGCGCTCGACGACGCCGGCCTGAAGCGCATCCGCGAGGCCTTTGTCGCGTCGGCAAGGCGCGCCGACCGGCTCGGCATCGATGCGCTCGAGCTGCACGGCGCGCACGGTTATCTGCTGCACCAGTTCCTGTCGCCGATCGCCAACAAGCGGACCGACCGCTATGGCGGCTCGCTCGAAAACCGCATGCGCTTCCCGCTGGAAGTGTTCGACGCCGTGCGCGCCGTATTCCCGGATCACAAGCCGATCGGCATGCGGGTGTCGGCGACCGATTGGGTCGAGGGCGCCTGGGACCTTGCGCAGACCATCGAGTTTGCCAGGGAGCTGAAGAAGCGCGGCGTCGACTGGATGGATGTCTCCTCCGGCGGCGTCTCGCCGTTGCAGAAGATCCCGCTCGGGCCGGGTTACCAGGTGCCGGCGGCGCAGGCGGTCAAGGAGGCGACCGGCGTCACCACGATGGCGGTCGGCCTGATCACGGAAGCGAAGCAGGCGGAGGAGATCGTCTCGTCCGGCAAGGCCGACATGGTCGCGCTCGCCCGCGGCATGCTCTACGACCCGCGCTGGGGCTGGCACGCTGCCGCCGAGCTCGGCGGCGAGGTGAGCGCGCCGCCGCAATACTGGCGCTCGCAGCCCTCGACGCAGAAGGCGCTGTTCGGCAAGACCACGTTCGGGACGCGCTAAGTTCACCCACTGTCATTCCGGGGCGGTCCGCAGGACCGAACCCGGAATCTCGAGATTCCGGGTTCGATGCTGCGCATCGCCCCGGAATGACGATGCAATTCATCCTGTTTGGGCACCGAACCAGCGCGTCAGCGCGGCGTCGAGGCCCGCCAAGTCTTCGCCGTCCGCCGCCCAGGCGATGCAGGCATCCGGACGGATCAGCAGCGAAGCGCCGCCGCGTCTTGACACGTTACGTCTTGGCACGCATCGCACGGAGATGTCCCAGCGCGCCGCGATCGCTGACGCAGCTCCATCAGTCGCATCGACCAGCACGGCCCTGCCGTCCTCCATCTGATCGAACAGGGTTGTCTCCGCGCCGCCGTCGCCGAGAGCAAAATTGCCGGAGAGCCGGCCGACCGATGGATGGTCGCTGCCGAGATCGTAACGGATCCTGATGCCGCTGATCATTTCGCCGAAGTAGCGGGTGCCCTCGTCGAGGTCCATCAGGTCCGCGACGATCTCGCGCAGGGCGTCCGTCATGACGTCGGGCCGCATCAAGGCGACCTGGGCGCGGGTGTTGGCGAGCACCCTTGCCGCGATCGGATGCCGCTCTTCCGTGTAGCTGTCGAGCAGGCTTTCAGGCATGCGATCGCAGACAACAGCCGCAAGCTTCCAGCCGAGATTGACCGCATCGAGCAGGCCGAGATTGAGGCCTTGTCCGCCGAATGGCGAGTGCACATGCGCCGCGTCGCCCGCCAAGAGGACGCGGCTCCTGCGGTAGCTATCGGCCTGCCGCGCATTGTCGGTGAAGCGCGTGGCGGTCTTGACGGCGGTGACGCGAACGTCGGCTCCGCTGATCCGGCGCAGGGTGGTCTCGATCTCCTCGCGCGTCACCGGCGCGCTGCGATCGGCCGGCGGTCCGTCGAACTCGGCCAGGAACACCCGGCCAGGAATCGGTCCATATGCCATCATGCCGACCGGCGTTCGCCGCCAGCCGGCCGGCAGAAGGCGATCCGGATGATCGAGGTCGACGATGGCCTGGTGTCCCGTGAGGGTCGGTTCGGTGCCGGGGAATGCGAAGCCCGCGCGCTTGCGCACGGCGCTGCGTCCGCCGTCGCAGCCGACCAGATAGGCAGCGTGCAGCTCGCCATCGCCGGACGCGTCCCTGGTCCGCGCCACGATGCAATCGCCATGATCCTCGAAATCGATCAGCTCGCAGCCGCGCCTGATCGTGATGCCGAGCGCGTGGGCGCGCTCGCCGAGCATGCTTTCCAGGGCTTGCTGGTTCACCCCGCGCAACCGCCGGTCCGGCTCGCGCTGACGCGTCTGGTCGATCAGGAAAATGCCCGAGAAGTGACCGCCGAATTTCTTGAACGGCAGTTCGCTCCCATCACCCGCGCCCTTCATGAGCCTGGACATGCTGTCCGCCATGCTGCGTTCGACCGCATTCATCGCATCGCCGAGGCCGCGGCGCTCCAGTGCCTCGCCTGCCAGCGCGCCGATCGCGCCGGCCTTGATGGTCTGGTCGGGCTCGGCCAGCCGCTCGATCACGATCACGTCGGCGCCGCCCAGGGTCAGTTCGATCGCCAGCAGCAGTCCGGTCGGCCCGGCACCGACCACAACCACGTCGGTTCGTTCACGCGTCACGCCGTCACCATAAAATTGTACTAAGTATAATATTTAGTATGGTACAAATTCCCGCATGTCAAATCAGGGCGGATTGCGGGAGCGGAAAAAGGAGGCGACGCGCCAGGCGATCTCGGATGTCGCCACCGGGTTGTTCCTGGAACGCGGCTTCGACAATGTTTCGGTGGCCGAAGTTGCCGAGACCGCCGAGGTCTCCCGGATGACGGTGTTCAATTACTTTCCGCGCAAGGAAGACCTGTTCTTCGACCGTGAAGAGGAAAGCCGCCAGATGCTGCGGGGCGCCTTCGCCGAGCGTCCGGCCGGCGAGGCGCCGATCGCGACCCTCCGCAAGCTGGTGCACAGCCTGGCGGATCGCGTGCATCCGTTCGCGAAATTCACCGACGCGACGGCGAAATTCTGGCGCACCGTCGCCGAGAGCCCGGCGCTCTCGGCGCGGGCGCGCGAGATGCGTGACGAGTTGATCGATGATCTCGCGAGCGTGCTGGCGGCAGCCGTCAAGCGCCCGCTCGCCGATGCCGATGCCCGGCTCGCCGCGTCGATGGTGGTCACGGCACTGACCGTCGCCTATGCGGAAGGACTTCGCGAGCACAAGGCCCGCAGGTCGGCTGCATCGTCGCGCGAGACCTTCCTGCGGATCATGGAGCGAAGCTTTTCCGGTATCGCGATCATGCTGAAGGATACGCCCTACGCATAAATCCGGGTCGAGCTGATGCGACAAGGCCATTGTTCTGCCGCGGCCGGGGCAGGTACTCTCGAAGCGCGTGCGGAAGACACGCATTCAACAAAGAGAGGAAACCCATGGAACTCGGATACTTCGCGATGCCGTCGCATCCGCCGGAGTGCGGATTGAAGGAGGGCCACGACTGGGACCTGCAGACGCTGCGCTGGCTCGACGAGCTCGGCTATCAGGAGGCCTGGATCGGCGAGCACCACACCGCGCCCTGGGAGCCGCATCCGTCGCCTGATCTCCTGATCGCGCAGGCGCTGCTGCAGACCAGGAACATCCGTATCGGGCCCGGCGGCTTCCTGCTGCCGTATCATCACCCGGCAGAGCTCGCCAACCGCGTCGCGATGCTCGATCACCTCTCGAACGGGCGGCTCAACTTCGGCGTGGCGGCATCGGGCCTGCCGAGCGACTGGGCGATGTTCAATGTCGACGGCATGTCGGGACAGAACCGCGACATGACCCGCGAGGCGCTCGAGATCATCCTGAAGATGTGGACCGAGCCTGCTCCCTGGACGCACAAGGGCAAGTTCTGGACCGTGACCAAGCCGGACACGATGTTCGATTTCCTCAAACCGCACATCAAGCCGCAGCAGGCGCCGCATCCGCCGATCGGCGTCGCGGGGCTCTCCAAGAATTCGGACACGCTGAAGCTCGCCGGCGAGCGCGGCTTCATTCCGATGAGCCTCAACCTCAACCCCGCCTATGTCGGCAGCCACTGGGACTCGGTGGAGGCGGGCGCGGCCAAGACCGGCCGCACGCCGAGCCGCAAGGATTGGCGAATGGTGCGCGAGGTATTCGTCGCCGACACCGATGAAGAAGCATGGAAGCTGTCGACCGGCGACATGATGGGCCGGATGATGGGCGAGTACTTCCTGCCGCTGCTCGGCCACTTTGGTTTCAAGGATTATTTGAAAGCTTCGCCCGACGTGCCGGACAGCGATGTCACGGTCGAATATTGCGCCCGCAATAACTGGATCGTCGGCTCGCCGGCGACCGTCACCGAGAAGATCGAGAAGATCTACCGGGAGGTCGGCGGCTTCGGCGTGCTCCTGGTGTTCGGCTTCGACTACAAGCACAAGCCGGAAGCCTGGCACAATTCGCTGCGGCTGCTGAAGCAGGAGGTGCTGCCGCGGCTGAAGCATCTCGACGCCTCGGTCGGCCGCGCGGCGTAGGACCTTGGACGATGAGGAGCACGGGGCAGCGGTAACGCTGCCCCGTAGTCATGACGGATCGCCGGCGTCAGGTGGTGCCGAGCCAGAACCGCGTTTCGGTTTCCGCCCAGCCCTTGCCGATGCGGTTGCTCAGCCAGGTGTCGCTGCGCTTCAGACCCTTGTCCTTCTGGCCCTCCGGCGTGTTGCGCCAGGCCTGCCAGCGATACTGCCCGTAGATGCTGACGATGCGCGCCGCGTAGGTCAGCGCCAGCTGCGAATCGCCCCTGATGATGACAAGGTTGTCGTCGTTCTTGGTGCTGGCGCGGTCGGAGAAATTGTGCGAGCCGGTCATGACCACCGGGTTCTTGCCGGCCGGATCCAGCACGATCACCTTGCTGTGCACGGCGATCATGAACTTTCCGGTGTTCTTGATCTCGTGCTCCCACCAGTCCGCGGTCTTGTCGATGCCGGCGGGCCGGATCACGTCGGCGATCTGCTTGCCCTTGAAGACCTGCTGCTGTCCGTCGCCGGCCAGGAGCTGCAGCTGATCCTTCGGGCTGTCCTTGCCCTGCGCCGGGAAATTGTTGAGCACCCCGCGCACATAAAGCTTCTTGTCCTGCGCCTTCTCCAGGATCGGGCCGAGCAGGCCCTTGTTGCCGGGATTGAGCATCAGGCACACCGCGCCATGCTCGGTGTCCTCGATCATCTTGGTGGCTTCCTTGAGGTCGCCGCTCCTGGTGGTGGGCGTGAACCAGACACTGAGCTTCGACTTGCCGATGGTGAAGGGCCATTCGTGATCGCCGGCCACGGCCAGCGCCTTCGGCGACTTGCTGCCGTCGGCGTAGATCGCTTTCCAATGGTCATGATAGGCCGCCGCGACCTTGTCGTCGGTGATCTCGAGCCCGTTGTTGTTCTGGGTGCACAGTCCGGTCCGGGTCCAGTTGGTGCTGCCGGTCCAGACCACCTTCGGCTTCTGCGCACCGTCGCAGAACACCGCGAATTTGTTGTGAGCGTAACGGCTCGGCGCGATCTTGCGGCGGACCATGTCGACGCCGGCCTTCTTCAGCACGCCGGCGTTCTTTTCGGTGTCCTTGGCGGTGGCGTCGGACTTGCCGGTGCTGTTGCCGAGCACGACGTGCGCCTTGCCCTTCATCGCGGTCAGCGCGGCGATCAGCTCGGGGTCGTTGAGTTCGTAGAGCGCGAGATAGACGTCGCGCTTGCTCTTTTTGGCATCGGCCAGCAGCGCCAGCAGGCGGGCGCCGAGCTGGCCCTTGAGGAAGTCGCGGATCTTGTTGCCCTTGGTCGAGATCGCCTTCTCCAGGGTTTGCGCCGGCTTCTTGTCCTTGCCGATCGCGCGCGACAGCCATTGCGCCGAGATCGTGCCGCGGTTGAACCACGGCTTGAGCGGGCCCGACGGCATGGCGGAGACGTATTCGGTCCATTGCGCCGGCGCACTGTACGCGGGCTTCACCTTGGCGGCGCCGTCCTTGAGAACGGGAACGACGCCATAGCGGACCGGCGCGTCGATTGGCGCCAGGAAATCGGTCCAGTTCGTCTTCTGCACCGGCCATTCGGTGCTCGGCCGATGTTCGCCCGGCTTGTGGCCTTGCGCCTGGTCCTCGAACCCGACCCAGGTGTCGACCACGGTTGCACTCTTGCCCTGCTGCTGACGACACAGCGCAAAGCCGAGGCAGTCCGGGATCATTGCCGCGACCTCCCAGACCACGAAGATGCCGTCGGTGGTCGGGAACGCCTGAATTGTGGAAATCATGGTGATGCCTCCAAATCGCTGGTGAGAAATATCCGGTCGATATGAATGTGATGCGTCCTTGGCGCGTCCGCGCGTCAACCTCGCCCGGCGATCCTTGCGTCGGATCATTCCGGGCGTCGGGCCGCTGATCTAGCAACGAGAGTATGTCAGATAATTTACAACCGCGTCTGTCGGCAGGATCACAGATCGATCACACCGTGTGCACCCGTTCAGCCGCGATGCCGTGAGCCCGGTCGCGGCCTCCTACAGCAATCGCACCGTGACCTTCGCCTTGCCCTTATGGTCGCCGTAGAACCATCCGCAGACCCAGGGGAGGCCGATGACGGCCTGGTTGACGTAGAGGAAGATCTCGCCGCTGCGATCGGCGGTGAACCTCGCTCTGTAGACCTGTGGGTCGGTATTCGACACCGGCAGGGGGTCGAGGAAGTACTCGTCGACGCCGGTCTCTCCGACCCGTGCGATCAGCCTGAACCATGGCCGGAACAGGATCCGCCGCAGGAAGATCGCGAAATAGCCGCGCAACTGCTTTGTGCCTTCGATGGTCGAGGTGCGGTATCCGATCGGCGTCACCGCGCGGCCGGCGTCCTCCCATGGCTCCGACATCGTGATCGCGATCTCGTATTTGAACCCTGTGCGCACCTTCAGGCCGGTCGGCGCACAGATCGCGCCGGTGGCGAAGTCGGCGGCATCCTGCGGGATGCCCTTGTCGACGGCGACAAGCTTGTCGGCGGCGGTCCCCGTGCAGAAGGCGCCCATGGAATCGAAGGCATTGAACAGGAAATGGCTGAGCAGCGTTGCGCCGAACCAGACCAGCAAGGCTGTCAGTGCAAACGGAACGACATGTCGCTTTCCGACATTGAGGACCCACTGATAGATTACACTGGTGCGGAATCGATAGATCGCATTGTGCATGAACCCGGAGAGCGGCGCCGGGCTCGCGCGGTTGCGCCAGATGATCCGCATCCGGTCGCTGATCGTTGCGCTGAGCGAACTGCCCACCGCCATCAGCGCGAAAACAGCGATGATGCCGCTGGCGAACCATTCCGGATTGCCGGCGTACCAATCGGTCCACCAATGACAGGAATCGGGCAGGAACGATTGAACGAAGCGCACCAGCTCCGAGATCATCCTGACAGGTGAGCTGAATTCGTGCTCCTTGTGCTGGTTGTGGAACAGCCAGAACGCCGCCAGATGCAGCGACGCCGCCAGCGTGGCGAAGTAGGCGATCCGGCGCATCCAGACGTAATTCCACAGCTTCTCCTGCGCGGCATAGCGCGCCGGTGCGCCCGCAGGCGTCTCAAACGTATTGGCGCCGAGCGGGGTGACCTCGCCGCTGCGCGAGACGACCACGTAGTTCGGCGGAAGTCCGATCGGGGCGTAGGCATTGGCGCCGCTGTCGATCCGCTCGAACACGCTCTCGTGGATTTTCGGCATCGGCACGCTGACGCCGGCATAGGGATCGTTGCAGAGGTCGGCGACCTTGCGCGGACCGTACCGGTAATACGCGCCGAGGCCCGCCCGCGAATCGTAGAGGCGGCCATCCTTGTCTTCGGAGGACTTGATCGACTTGATCGCGTCGGGGTCGGCGACCGGTGCGCTCTTGAATGCGAGGCCGCGCTTGACGGCTTCGTCGACCAGCCAGGCCAGCGGCACGAACGCCACGGCGTCGTCCGGATAGCCGCCGCCGACATTGGCATGCATTCCGACGAACCAGACCTGGACGAGGCGCTCGCCATCGATGCTGGCCGGCACCGCCGGTGCGGGCTGTCCCGGCTCCTGCTCGGTCCAGAGCACCGGATGAAAGGTCGTGCGCTCGTCGTCGAGCGCAAGCGCGTGCCGCGCGCACTTGACCTTTGGGCTGAGAATCCGGTTCGGCAGTTCAAGCGGCCACACCCAGTTCGAGATGCCGCGCGTCATCTCGTCGATCGGCAGGCCATAGGCCGCGACGGTATCCCAGATGCCGATGAATTCGATCGCAGGCACCGGTTTGCGGGTGATCTCCGCATAGGGTTTGTTGCCTTGCAGGCGGTCCAGCACCGGCACGAGGACGTAGTCGCGCAATGCGCGGAACAGCATCTCGATGCGCCAGATCGAGTGGTAGCCCTCGGCCCGGTATGCGCGATAGGCCTTCACCGCGCCGTCGTGCAGTTCGGATTCGGTGTCCGCGACGATCAGGCCCTGATCGAGGATGAACGCGGCGAGTGTGCGCACGGTGAATGCGCCGCGGCTGAATCCGAACAGGTAGATCTTCGAATCGTTCTTGTGATCGTAGTTCCGGCAGATGAACTTGTAGGCGTCGAGGATATTGCGCTTGAGGCCGTAGCCGAAGGCGCCGCCGAGGATGGCCAGCGGAATGAATTTCGATGTGCCGACGCCGTCGTCATACTTGGCGGCCTGCGTATTGCCCTGCAAATCGAGCGACTGGAATATTCGCCAGACATTGGTGCGCCAGACGCTGGAAGCGGCGTTGCCGGTGCCATCGGACAGAATAATGATCTTCGGACTCGGCATTGAAAGACGCTCGCTGAAACGAATGAAGCGGATGGCGCAGCGTAGCAGGGACCGGATCGATTGCTACCTTTGATCGCTCTTTAATCATTCCATGCCGCGATAGGTGTGAACTGGCGCACAAAGCGTCACGTGGTCGCGGCCATGTGAGAGGTGACGGCTTTCGCGTTGCTGCGAAAAGGCCTAGCCTGATAGCGGCGCAATTCATTGATGAGGCATAGCGATGCGCAGCCACGTCAGAAAATTTGCCCACGTCCTTGAGCGCTTCGGTCTTGCCTTGGCGGGAGCTGCAAGCGGTCTGTTTGTCGCCATCCATGTCGGCTCGAGCGTCTCGGCGCTGACCTCGCAGGCGTTCCTGCTCATCATGATGCTGGGCGGCGCGATCGGCTTCTATCTCGGCATCGATACGCCGCCCAAGCTGTTCCATCCGAAGGATTCGGCCTCGATGCGCAAGATCGACGCAGCGGAGCTGCTCGGCGCGATCGGGACCTTCCTCGCGACGATGGTCGCGTTCTTCTCGGTTGGCGTCGTCGTGCTGCGCAGCGAGCCGGACATCGGCTGGACCGCGGCCATCATGGCGGGCTGGGTGCTCGGCGTTGCCATGCAGATCGTCGGCGGCACGATCGCGCGGGCGCGCGCGTGAGGCATCGAACTGGTGTTGGACGAGGCTGGTTTTCCTGGCTCGAAATCGGTCGTATGGGAGGAGAGACGGTCTGAACGCAAGTCCGGTGTCGGCCGTCACCGGCTATGCCGGGACACCGCAAAGGCCGACGCCGAGCCGGATCAGCTGCTACTCCGCCTCCCTCATCTGTTCGCGACCTTGGTGGGATCCTTAACCGCCCTGAACGTCTCCTGCTCGACGCTGTAGAGCTCGCCGCCGACCTTCTCGACCTTGCGAATGTAGATGTCGTGGACGACCTCGCGCGTCTTCGGGTCGATCGACATCGGGCCGCGCGGGCTTTCCCAGGCCATGCCCTTCATGGCTTCGACCAACGCATCGCCATTGGTCTTGCCCCCGGTCACCTTCAGCGCCTCGTAGATCAGATGCATGCCGTCATAGGCGCTGACGCTGATGAAGTTCGGTCGAACATTCGCGTTGGCCTTGCGGAACGCCGCGACATAGTCGCGGTTCAGGTCGGACGGATGCGCGGCGGAGTAGAACCCCGCCGTGATCATGCCGATCATCGCATCGCTCATACCCGGCAGGTCCTCGTCGTCGGCGATGTCGCCGGGGCCGATCAGCTTGATCCCGCTCTTGTCGAGCCCGCGCTCGACAAACTGCTTGGCCAGGATACCGGCCTGGCTTGTCGGGACAAAAATGAACAGGGTGTCGGGATTGCCATCCCGCGCGCGCTGCAGGAACGGCGCGAAATCGGGGTTGGCCAGCGGCACTTTCAGCGCTTCGACGATCGTTCCGCCGGCCACGGAGAAGCTCGCCGAAAATACGCCGGCGGCTTCGCGCCCGGGTGCCCAGTCGGACGCGATGATGGTGGCCCGTTTCGATCCGTTCCGGGCCGCCCAATCCGCCAGCACGCTGGCCTGCTGCGCGTGCGTCCAGCTGGTGCGCACGAAGTAAGGCGACCGCTCGGTCACGATCGAGGTGCCCGATACCATGACGACGGTTGCCGTCTTGCTCTCATTGGCCAGCGGCGCGAGCGCCAGCACGCTCGGCGTCAGCCCGCCGCCGAGGATCGCGACCCCGTCGTTGACGATCAGCTCCTGCGCGATGCGCTTGGCGTTGTCGGGCACGCTGGCATCGTCCCGGACGATCAATTCGATCTTGCGGCCGGCGACCATGTCGCCGTGTTGCGCCATGTAGAGCCGCGCCCCGGCGACCGCCTGCTTGCCGACCGGCCCCAGAACACCGGTCAATGGCATCACCAGCCCGACCCTTACGGCGTCCTGCGCCTGGGTATGTCCCGGTCGCACCGCCGCAAGCGCCAGGACAGCCCAGACCAACATGGCAAACCGGGTGCTCGACATGGCCAACCTCCCGTGAGCCTGGAAATGATGCCGGGCTATCCGCGACTATCGGCGTCGCGGCAGGGAAGTCCTGATGAAGAAGTGACAGAACGGCGAATTTCCTGCTAAATTTTCCCGATTGGTGCCGTCTGTGGGCATGGAGTGACCTCTATGAACCCGGCGACTGATTCCGTTTTGATATTTGATTCCTTTGAGCTTGATCTCGCCCGCGGCGTAGCCCGCGTGGATGGCGTCGATCTCGATCTCAGGCCGAAATCATTCGCGGTGCTCGGCTATCTCGCCAGCAATGCCGGGCGGCTGGCATCCAAGCAGGATCTGCACGAGGCGGTCTGGGGTAACGTCGCGGTTTCGGACGACTCGCTCGTCCAATGCATCCGCGAGCTGCGCCTGAAGCTGCGCGATGATGACCACCGCATCATCAAGACGGTGTCTCGCCGCGGCTATCGCCTCGACGCCAGGCCGCTGACGCCGCCGCACGATCATGGATCGCAGAACGTCTCGCGCCGGATGTCCGCTGCCCGCGGCATTGCAGCGCGCTTGGCCGCACTTCCCCGATGGTTGCTGATCGCCGGCCTGTCGGTGATCGTCTTCGCATCACTCGCATCCGCGCCGCCGATCGCCAACGGGATGTGGCATCCCCTAGCGGAATTGGCGCACTGGCTTGTGCCGCAGGATCACGGCATCGTGCCGGATCAGGACGTCGAGCGGATCAACGCGCTGGCCGCCGAGAAGCAGCTGCCGCTTCCCGCCTATCGCGTTCGCGCGCCGGCAAGCGACGTGCCGGACAATGTCCGTCGCTTTCTCGGCGTGTGGGTGAGCGACCAGGGATGGATCAATTCGCACCGCCAATTCATGATGATCGTCACCAATGTCGATCGGGACGGTGTTGCGACCGGCTATCTCGTGAACGGGCCGGCGATGCCGCACAGCCGTGTACCCGGACCCGGCTTTTCCGGCGGCTTCACCGGATATGTCCTCGACGACGTCCTGCGCTATGACGGCAATACGGGACTGCATTCTGCCTCCATCACCGCGGATGGACGGATCGAGTTCAAGCTCGTCTTCCGCGAGGGAGGTACCAGTATCGTGTTCCTCGAACCGCTCTGGACCCTTGCCCACCCAGGCCCCATTGCACGCAGTCAAACCTGATCGAGGCGCACCCGGTGTGATTACGTGCGCCGCGAAACACCGAGCCCCGCCAGATGCGTGTCGACGAACTGCGCGAGCCGCTCGCGCAGCATTTCCGGCGGCACCGCGACCATGCGCTCCTCGAGGCCGAGCGAGATGATGCCGTGGACCGCGGAGAACATCATCCGTGACAGCAGCGCGATGTCGCCGGGATCGCGATCGGGCAGCAGCCGCACCAGCGGCGCATGCATCAGAGCGAACGCATCCATCACCATCGTGAGGATGTCTTCCGGAAACGGCCGGTCGTCCTCCATCCGGTGCTCGAACAGCGAGCGCAGCAGATTGGCGTGCTCGGTGGCGAAGCCGAGATAGGCGTCGGCAAGCCCGTGCAGCTGGCGCAGCGGATCGTCGGACGGGACCGCCTTGAGCTGCGTGGTCAGGGCGTGAACGGTCTCCCGGTTCACGGTCAGGATCAGCCCGTCGAAGTCGCCGAACTCATTATAGACACTCCCGATGGAACAGCCGGCGGCCTCGGCAACATCGCGAACTTTGAGTGATCTCAATCCCTTAGTGGCGATTGACCGGCGCGCGATCTCGATCAGCAGGGCCCGCCGCTGAAGTTTTTTCCGATCCCGTCGCGATTCGTCTTGAACAATGTTCATTTTCATACTACTAATTTGAGCGTTGCTCAAGTTGGCATAGGAGGCCACTCAGATGCAGACCCTAGCACTTCAATTGACCACCACCCTTGTCGATGACGCGATCGAGCTCGTGAAGGGCTTCGGCCGCGCCGTCCTCAATCTGGCGACCGCGCCGATCGAACGGATCGCCCGTGCCTGCGACGTCGCAGGCGTCCTGGAGCAGCGGCGTGCGGATCGGCGCGCGCCGCGCCAAGCGGCTGCGAGCGGTGGCCGCTGCAAGTCGCGCAACTGCCGATGGTCGCCGTTCCGCGGGTTGAGTGAACTGACCTGAAGCGGGCCCCGGCAATTGTCGGCGAAACCTCAACAAAGCACTCACCATGTCCTCTTCGAGCCCGTCCGGCGTCGATCAACCCCAGGTCTGGATAAGGTCTCGTACATCTTTGGCGGGCAATGTCGCGACGTCCCGGTGCGACCGATTTTGCGCCGGTTCGAACCGATACGTTGCGGAAAAGACTAAAGGCTGCGGCATCTCCGTCATTTTCTCCACGCTCATCATTCTCTGCCACCCGAATTCGCAGACCTGCCAGCGCCGTGCGCGCTAACCCAAGGAACCGGTCATGATCAAGGAATTGATGACGTCCCGCCGCTTCGCGCCGCTGTTCTGGTCGCAGTTCTGCTCGGCGTTGAACGACAACGTGCTGAAGAACGCGCTCGTCATCATGCTGCTGTATGGCGTCGCCAACGAGCAGGGGCCGGCGCTGGTCCAGCTCGCGGGGGCGGTGTTCATCGCTCCGTTCTTCGTGCTGTCGGCGCTCGGCGGCGAGCTCGCCGACCGCTACATCAAGTCCGTCGTCGCCCGCCGGCTGAAGTTCTTCGAGATCTTCGCCGCGGCCTTTGCCGCCGCCGGCTTCTTCGCCCATTCGATTCCGCTGCTGTTCATCGCGCTGGCGCTGTTCGGCATCGTCGCCGCGCTGTTCGGCCCGGTGAAATATGCCGTTCTGCCCGACCAGCTGTCGGTGTCCGAACTCGCGACCGGCAACGCGCTGGTCGAGGGCGCAACCTTCATGGCGATCCTGATCGGCACCATCGCGGGTGGCATGTTCGTCGCCGGCGCCAGCCACATGGGCTGGATCTGCGCCGCCGTGGTCGGCCTGTCGGTGCTGTCCTGGGGCTTTGCGTCACGCATCCCGGTGACGCAGCCGTCCGCGCCCGATCTGCCGATCACCAAAAATCCCTGGACCTCGACCGTGCGCCTGTTGAAGTCGCTCTATGCCGAGCCGCGTCTGTGGGACGGCATGGTGATCGTGTCCTGGTTCTGGATGGTCGGCGCGATCGTGCTGTCGCTGCTGCCTGCGCTGATCAAGGAAGGCGTCGGCGGTACCGAGGGCGTGGTCACGCTGTGCCTCGCCGTGTTCGCGATCGGCATCGCCGCCGGTTCGCTGTTCGCCGCGCAGCTGAGCCATGTCCGGCCGAACCTCGCGCTGGTGCCGATCGGCGCCATCGTGATGGGCGTGATCGGCCTCGACCTCGCCTGGGCGATCGCCACCACCTCGCTCGGCAAAGATGTTACCGCGGCTGCGTTCGCGACCTCGTTCGGCGGATTCCGCATGCTGGCCGACTTTTTCCTATTCGCGTTCGGCGGCGGCCTGTTCGTGGTGCCGTCATTTGCCGCCGTGCAGGCCTGGACCGCGCCGTCCGAGCGCGCCCGCATCATCGCCGCCGGCAACATCCTGCAGGCCGGCTTCATGGTTGCCGGCGCGGTGTTCGTCGGCGCCCTGCAATATATCGGTCTGCCGATCGCCTGGATCTTCTTCGGCCTCGCCGTCGCGAGCTTCGGCACCGTCTGGTTCGTGCTGAGCAAGTGGGGCAAGGAGGGCGTGCGCGACTTCGGCGCGCTGCTGTTCCGGGCGCTATTCCGCGTCGAGGTGCGCGGCATGGAGAACCTGCCGCCATCGGGCACGCGGATGCTGATCGCGCCCAACCATGTCAGCCTGGTCGACGGCCCGCTGCTGCACGCCACCTTGCCGATCGATGCAAGCTTTGCGGTCGACACGGGCATCTCCAAGGCGTGGTGGGCCAAGCCGTTCCTGAAGATGATCAAGCACTACACGATGGATCCGTCGAAGCCGCTGGCCGCACGCGACCTGATCAAGCTGGTCGCCGCCGGCGAGCCGGTGGTGATCTTCCCGGAAGGGCGCATCACGGTCTCGGGTTCGTTGATGAAGGTCTATGACGGCACCGCGATGATCGCCGACAAGGCCGATGCAGTCGTCGTCCCGGTCCGCATCGAGGGCGCGCAGCGTTCGCATCTCAGCTATCTCAAGAATGGCGAGATCAAGCGCTCCTGGTTCCCCAAGGTGACGATCTCGATCCTGCCGCCGGTGAAGTTGCCGGTCGACCAGTCGCTGAAGGGCAAGGCGCGCCGCAATGCCGCCGGCGCCGCGCTGCAGGACGTGATGATCAACGCCATGGTCCAGAACGCGATGCTCGACCATACGCTGTTCGAGGGCCTCGGCCACGCCTATCGCGACCGCGACACCGGCAAGCCGATCATCGAGGATGCGCTCGGCACCAAGCTGACCTATCGCAAGCTGATCCTCGGCGCCCAGGTGCTGAGCCGCAAGCTCGAGCAGGGCACCGCGGTCGGCGAGAATGTCGGCGTGCTGCTGCCGAACTCGGCCGGCGTCGCCGTCGTGTTCATGGCGCTGCAGACCATCGGCCGCGTGCCGGCGATGCTCAACTTCTCGGCCGGTCCGGTCAACGTGCTGGCCGCGATGAAGGCGGCGCAGGTCAAGACCGTGCTGACCTCGCAAGCCTTCATCGAGAAGGGCAAGTTCGACAAGCTGATCGCGGCGCTCGCCGGCCAGGCACGCGTCGTCTATCTCGAGGATGTCAGAGCCGGCATCGGCCTCGCCGACAAGGTCGCGGGCTTCCGCGCCGGCATCGCCCCGCGCGTCGCCCGCAAGGCCAACGATCCCGCGGTCATCCTGTTCACCTCGGGCTCGGAAGGCACGCCGAAGGGCGTCGTGCTGTCCCATCGCAACATCCTCGCCAACGCGGCGCAGGCGCTGGCGCGGGTCGATGCCAATGCCAACGACAAGGTGTTCAATGTGCTGCCGGTGTTCCACTCGTTTGGTTTGACCGGCGGCATGATGATGCCGATCCTCGGTGGCATCCCGATCTTCATGTATCCGTCGCCGCTGCATTACCGGATCGTGCCCGAGCTGATCTACCAGACCGGCGCGACCATCCTGTTCGGCACCGACACCTTCCTCACCGGCTATGCCCGCTCGGCGCATGCCTATGACTTCCGCACGCTGCGTCTCGTCATCGCCGGTGCGGAGGCGGTGAAGGAGCGCACGCGGCAGATCTACATGGAGCGCTACGGCATCCGCATCCTCGAGGGCTACGGCGTCACCGAGACCGCGCCGGTGCTGGCGATGAACACGCCGATGGCCAACCGCCAGGGCACCGTCGGCCGGATCTCGCCGCTGATGCAGTACCGACTCGATCCGGTCCCCGGCATCGAGGAAGGTGGCCGGCTGTCGGTGAAGGGCCCGAACGTGATGCTCGGCTATCTCCGTGCCGAGAATCCCGGCGTGCTGGAGCCGCTGCCTGAAGGCTGGCACGACACCGGCGACATCGTCACGGTCGACGCGCAGGGCTTCATCGCGATCAAGGGCCGTGCCAAGCGCTTTGCCAAGATCGCCGGCGAGATGGTTTCGCTGTCGGCGGTGGAGGCGATCGCGGCTGCGATCTGGCCGCAGGCGATGTCGGTTGCGGTCACGCTGCCCGATCAGCGCAAGGGCGAACGCATCGTGCTGCTCACCACGCAGAAGGATGCCGACCGCGCCGCGATGCAGCGCCAGGCCAAGAGCGTCGGTGCCTCCGAGCTCGCAGTGCCGGCCGATATCCGCGTCGTCGACAAGGTGCCGCTGCTCGGCACCGGCAAGACCGACTATGTCGGCGCTACCGCGCTGGCCAAGGAAATAGCAGCGGAACTCGCCGCGGCACCTGCGCCGCAGGCCGAGCCTGCCAGTCAAGAGCCCGAGGCCGAGCCGGAATCGCTGCAGCAACACGTCGCATGAGGCTTGGCATGATGGTTGTGCTTTTCGGGAGCATGTTGTCAGATAGACGGCAACTGCTCCCGAGAAAGCACGATCATGCTGGACAAACTGAACCCGGCTACAGGGGACGCGCCTGAACTTGCCGCCGAGCGATGGATCGGCGCGCTGGATGCGGCGTTCGCGCGCCGCTCCGCCGAGGCTCTCGCCGCGCTGTTTGCGCCCGAGAGCCACTGGCGCAATATCTTCGGCATTTCCTGGCAGTTTGCGACCTTCAGCGGGCGGCAGCGCGTCGTTGCCGAGCTGCTGACGCGCGCTGAAGCGGCCGGCGCGCGCGGATTTCGTCTCGACGACCGTGCCTTGATACCGCGGCGGGCCGTGGTGGCCGGACGCGAGGTGATCGAGGCCGTCTTCACCTTTGACACGTCGAATGGTCCCGGCAGCGGCGCGGTCCGCCTGCTGCATGAGAGGGGCGGAAATTCCGCGGCGTGGACGTTCTCCACGATGCTCGACTTCAACCGCATCTGCGAGGCGCGCACCGATCGCGCTGCCGAGCAATCCCACGCGCGCGATTTCGCCGCACCCGACTGGCTGGAGCAGCGGCAGGCCTCGCGCGCCTATGCCGACCGCGAGCCCGACGTGCTGATTGTCGGCGGCGGCCATGCCGGCATCGCGGCCGCGGTCGAGTGCAAGCGGATCGGGCTCGATGCCCTGATCGTCGATCGCGAGCGGCGCATCGGCGACAATTGGCGGCTGCGCTATCGCGGGCTCAAGCTACACAACAAGACGCCGGTCAATCTGTTTCGCTACCTGCCGTTCCCGCCGAGCTTTCCGGACTACATCCCGAAGGACAAGATCGCGAACTGGCTGGAAAGCTATGTCGACATCATGGAGCTCGACTTCTGGACCGAGACGTCGTTCGAAGGCGCGCGCTATGACGATACGGCGCAGCGCTGGACGGCGACGCTGCAAGGGACCAGCGGCCCGCGCACGCTGCATCCGAAGCACATCGTGCTCGCGACCAGCGTCAGCGGCACGCCGAACATTCCTCGGATCGACGGCATCGAGAATTTCGAAGGAAAGGTGCTGCACTCCAGCGCGTTCGCGGCCGGGCGCGAATGGGCCGGGCGTTCGGTCGTCGTGTTCGGCACCGGCACCAGCGCACATGACATCTGCCAGGAGCTGCACGCCGCGGGCGCCGACGTCACCATGGTGCAGCGCAGCCCGACCATGGTGGTCAATGTCGAGCCCGCGCAGCTCTACGACAAGACCTATCTCGGCGACGGCCCGCCGATCGAGGTGCGCGACATCCTAAGTTCCGGCGTGCCGCTACCCGTGATGAAGATCGCGCACAGGATCATCACCGACGAGGTGAAGCGGCTCGATGCGCCCTTGCTGTCGCGGCTGGAGCGCGCCGGCTTCCGGCTCGAATTCGGCGAGGACGGCACCGGCTGGCCGCTGAAGTTTCGCTCCCGCGGCGGCGGCTACTACTTCAATGTCGGCTGCTCCGAATTGATCGCCGACGGCAGGATCCGCCTGATCCAGGCCGCCGACATCGCTGATATCACCGCCGCCGGCCTTGCGCTGAAGGACGGCACCTCGCTCGCCGCCGAGCTGTTCGTGCTCGCGACCGGTTACAAGGGCCCGGACCATCTGGTCGGCAGGTTGTTCGGCGAGGGCGTCGCCGGGCGCGTCGGCCGCGTCTGGGGCTTTGACGATGCGACCCAGGAGCTGCGCAACATGTGGACGCGCACGCCGCAGCCCGGCCTCTGGTTCGCCGGCGGCGCGTTCTCGCAGGCCCGCATCTACAGCCGCTTCATCGCGCTGCAGATATCCGCGATCGAGGCCGGCGCGCTTTCCAAGCATCTCACCTGAACGCCACGCACTCACACTGGAGGACTCCCATGCCGCTTCCGCTCGACCCCGTCATTGAGAAGATCATCCCGTTGCTGCCGCTGCGCGATCCCGAAACCATGACGCCGCAGAGCTGTCGCGATTCGCTCCGCGCGCTGGCGGAGGCGCGCAAGGCGGTGCCGCCGCCGCCGGTCGACGTGGCACACGATATCGAGGTCGCGGGCGCCGCCGGCAAGCTCGGCGCGCGGCTCTATCGCAACGGCCGCGGCACGGCGCCGACCGTGATCTTCTTCCACGGCGGCGGCTGGGTCGCCGGCGATCTCGAGACCCATGATCGCCAGGCCCGCAACCTCGTGATCGACACCGGCGCTGTGGTGATCTCGGTCGATTACCGCCGCCCGCCGGAGACGCGCTTTCCCGGCGCCTTCGAGGATGCGTTCGCCGCGATCCGCGACGTGGTCGCGCGCATCGACGAATTTGGCGGCGATCTCGCCCGCGTCGGCGTCGCCGGCGATTCCGCGGGCGGCAATCTCGCCGCCACGTCAGCGCTCGCCTGCCGCGACGCCGGCATCAGGCTCGCCGGGCAATTGCTGGTCTATCCCGTCACCGACGTGGTCGGCAATTTCGCCGATGCGGGCGAGAACGCCAGGTTTCCGTCACGCGCCGAGAATGCGGACGGCTACTTCCTGACGCGGGCGACGATGCAGTGGTTCTGCGGGCACTATCTCGCCGACAAGGCTGAGGGCGCCGACTGGCGCGTCTCGCCGCTGCGCGCGAAGAGCCTTGCCGGTGTCGCGCCGGCCGTGGTCACCACGGCCTGGTTCGACCCGCTGCGCGACGAGGGCCAAGCCTATGCCAAGGCGTTGCAGGCGGCCGGCGTGCAGGTGACCTCTCATGCCGGCGAGGGCCTCATTCACGGTTATTTCGGCCTCGGCGATGCCTCGGACGCCGCACGCGCCGAGGCGCAGCGCGCGCGGGCAGATTTTCGGGTGTTGTTGGAGCGGGGAGCTTAATCTCCCGTTGCACCAGCCATTGTTGGCGAAGAGATTCTATCCTCCGCGTCGTCCCGGCGAAGGCCGGGACCCATAACCACAAATGTGCGAGTGGAGGGACGCTGGGGCCGCAGCCCCGTTGCAACAACGGGCTGCGGTGGTAATGGGTCCCGGCCTTCGCCGGGACGACGATGGGGATGGAGTTGCGCGCAACAACTTCCCCTCAATCATTCCCGATCGTGTCGCCGAACAGCTGCCAGGTCTCACCGTTGAACTTCTGCAGCCGCATTGCTTCGACCGGGAAGTAATCGGTGGGCGAGGTCTTCACCTTGATGCCGGGCAGGAACATCGGCAGCGCGATGTCGAGATTGGCGGCCTGCTTCATGATGTTCTCATGGGTGAGGTCGTCGCCGCATTGCTTCAACACCTGCACCGTCGCCTCGGCCACCACATAGCCGTAGACGATCAGCTGGTCCTGCAGATTGCCGTCCGGAAAATACTTCTTCATGAAGTCCTGCCAGGCGATCACGTCCGGGTCCGCTTTCCATTGCGGATCGTTCGGATCCTTCAGCGAGTAGGACGAGATGATGTCCTTCGAGTATTCGAAGCCGGCGGGCTTCAGCACCGAGGACACCGAGGTCGAGGTCGCCGCGAGGAAGAACAGGTCGGGCTTCCAGCCGATCTCGCCGATCTTCTTGATCGCCTGCGCCGCCTGCTTGGGGATCGCGTGCATGAACAGCACGTTGGCGCCGGAGGATTTCAGCTTCACGATCTGGCTGTCGACCGTCGGATCGGTCGATTCATAGGTCGTCTCCGCCACCACCATCTTCGCGGTGTTCTCCGGCCCCAGCCCTTTCTTGAAGCCGTTGCCGTAATCCTTGCCGGCGTCGTCGTTCTGGTAGAACAGCGCGATCTTCGCGTCCGGCTTGTTGGTCAGCACATATTTTGCGTAGACCGCGGTCTCGGCCTGGTACGACGGCTGGAAGCCGATCGTCCACGGATAATGCTGATAGTCGCCCCACAGCGTGGCGCCGGCGCCGACGAACAGCTGCGGCACCTTCTTGTCGTTGAGATATTTGCGGACGGCCAAGCCCGTCGGCGTGCCCAGCGGATTGAGGATCGCGGCGACCTCCTCCTGCTCCACCAGCTTGCGGGTCTGCTCCACCGTCTTCGGCGGCGAGTAGCCGTCGTCGAGCGTGATCAGATTGATCTTGCGCCCGTTCACGCCGCCCTGGTCGTTGATCATCCTGAAATAGGCGGCCTGCGTCTTCGCGATCACGCTGTAGGCCGACGCCGCGCCGGAGAACGGCGAGGTCTGTCCGAGCTTGATCTCGGTATCGCTGGCGCCCGTGCCATATTTCTTCTCGGCGGCGTGCACCTGCGTCGCGAGCGCAAGCGCGACGGCTGCCGTGACGGCCTTCCAGATCATCGTGAGCCTCCCTGTGGCTTTTTTGTTTTGTTCGCGAGGGAGAGCTTACGCAGGTCAGGGGAGGCAAGCTTGTGGCGAGACGCCAGGGCAGGGATGCGAAAACGCGGCTAGTACCGTCGTCCCGGCGAAGGCCGGGACCCATAACCACTAATATTTGCCGTTGCGTGGAATGTTGCCCCAGCGTCGCATCACATAAACAGCCGGGGTAATGGGTCCCGGCTTTCGCCGGGGCGACAATGATGAAATCTCAGCGCACCCGCACGCTGCCGGTCGTCACCGGATCGGTCGGCAGCACGGTGGCGCCGGCGCGGCTGGCGGCGGCGGAGGTGATCATGCCGGGCTCGGCCGCGGCCTGCACATTGCGAGGCGGGTTGAATTCGAGGATGACGAGGGCGGCCGTGGCGAGCACCGCCACGGCGGCGGTTGCAATCGCAGGCACCAGTCTTCCGCGCGGATCGGCTGCGCGAACTTGCATCGAGCAATTCCTTTATCGGGGTCGTTCTTTGGACGTGACATAGGAACGGCCAGGCTTCTTCCCAAGAGTGCGGCGCACCTGCCTCACAATCAGTTGTGCTGGCCGTGATGTCCCTCACGGTCTTCGAGACGATGCGGCGTACCGCGTCGAATCGCATTCGTGTCGGACGGCTTGTTTGCACACTAATATCTGGAAGAGATCGTGGCGTTTTGCATGCGCCTCATGCGCTCGTGATGATGCGTAGTGATGTTGTGATTAACGGCCACGTGAGAAGCCCGCTTTGCCTTTATTTATAGGGTTTCTTTGTTGGTCGGGGCGCGTGCGTTAAGCGTTTCTTCACGCACGAACAGCGCATCAAGCAGAAGATTCGTGTGATGTGCGCGCGATGGAAGAGATGACATCGCTGTCATTGGCAGCAGCTGCCAGCGGACTGTCGTAGTCATTAGTGACGCCTTCATTGCGAGGAGCGAAGCGACGAAGAAATCCATCTCTCCTGGCGTTGTACGATGGATTGTTTTGCTCCGTGCGTAATCACGAAAAGAAAAATCCACTCGCCACTCACCCGTGCGTGCGCGAGCGCGCGTCGGTCGGATCGATTCACCTGTCAGACAGCGGGAGAGGGCGTGCGCGCGTAGTCTCGCGGCGCGATCGGCCCGAGCCTTGCGGCAGCTCGCTTGTCGGCAGAGGGCGAAGGGAACGCCGGGTGCCAGCAAGCACGCGCGCATGGGTCCTGAGCTCAGGGTGAACTCAGACGCGATTGCTGCGATGTATCGGCTCCCTGCGATGCCTCGACAACCTGTCCAAGCACTGCACCATCGCAAATTGAAATGCTCGCTCTCGGATGATTCCGCGAGGGGTGCGCCTGAGAGGTGAACGAGACGATCTTCACAAACAAAAACGGCCGGGTCATCAGACCCGGCCGTTCAAAACTCTCTCCGCGAATTCCGCGTTCGCCGCTAGCTCAGCTCGCCTTCTTCACCGGCGCGGGCTTGCCGACCTTCTTCTCGATCGCACGCTTGAGATCCAAAGCGCGGGGCGAGAGCACGTCGGCCTTGGCCTTGAGCAGATAGGCGTCGAGGCCGCCATTGTGGTCGACGCTCTTCAGCGCGTTGGTCGAGACGCGCAGGCGCACGTTGCGGCCGAGCGCTTCGGAGATGAAGGTGATGTTGGCCAGGTTCGGCAGGAAGCGCCGCTTGGTCTTGATGTTCGAGTGGCTCACCTTGTGGCCCGTCTGGGGGCCCTTGGCCGTCAGTTCGCAGCGCCGGGACATCTTACAAAATCCTTATTGCATCCCCGCCGCTCGAAGGGCGTGCAATCACACGGCCCGCGCGGGGGTTTTGAATTCGCGTCCATTTTCCAGGAACCGCGGGTGTATAGGGGGAGAATACCCGAGCGTCAAGATTATATCGCCGCATGCGGGGCACCGGAAATGCCGGTTCATAAGGTCTTCCAGCCACTTAACGGCGGATATGGCAACCATATAAAGGGCGTATTCGGCTGCAAGTCTAGGTTCCATACAAGATGCGCCTTGTTGTCCGGCCGAATTGAACGCCGAAATGGACAACGGATAGAGCGCCGATAGCAGGACCGTCAGGTAGGTTAAGTGACCACCGCCATTGCCATTTTGCCCCCGCTCGGCCGGCTGCTCGGCTTGTGCGCGGGCGCATTGCTGCTGTTCTGCGCCGAGCGCGCCAGCGCGCAGGGTCGGCTCGACGCCCAGTATGAGGCGACCCTGGCCGGTATCCCGGTCGGCAAGGGCAGCTGGACCATCGAAATCGGCGACGACACCTTCTCGGCCTCGGCCCAGGGCGGCACCGCAGGCCTGCTGAAGGCGTTTTCCGGCGGCTCTGGCGCTGGCGCCTCGCAGGGCCGCGTCGTCAACGGTGCGCTGGCCGCCTCCTCCTACACCGCGACCACCACCACCTCGAAGAAGTCGGAGACGATCCGGATGGTGCTGGCCAATGGCGGCATCAAGGAATCCTCGATCGAGCCGGAGCCGCCGGTCGATGCCGACCGCCTGCCGGTGACCGATGCGCAGAAGAGGAACGTGTTCGATCCGATGACCGGCTCGTTCCTGCGCGCGCCCGGCAATGCCGAATTGATGAGCCCGGATGTCTGCCGCAGCGGCGCCGGCATCTTCGACGGCCGCATGCGCTACGACCTCAAGCTCGATTTCAAACGGGTCGAGATCGTCAAGGCCGAGCGCGGCTATCACGGCCCGGCGCTGGTCTGCGCGCTCTATTTCGTGCCGATCTCGGGCTACATCCCGGATCGCCCGGTGATCAAATATCTCGCCGCCCAGCGCAACATCGAGATCGCCTTCGTGCCGATCGCCGGCACCCGCCTGCTGGTGCCGTTCCGCATGACGATCCCGACCCCGCTCGGCCAGGCCATGCTGGAAGCGACGTCGTTCGTCACCACAGCCGCGCCGCCGCGCGTGGCGAAGACGCAGTAGCCCCTCGTAGCCCGGATAAGCGAAGCGCCATCCGGGGATAGTCGTCCCGCATATCGCTTTGCTCATGCGGGCTACGCACTGCTAGACCGTCACCCTGAGGAGCCTGCGGAGCAGGCGTCTCGAAGGGCGACGCCACCAGCCGGGCCGTGCATCCTTCGAGACGTGCTACGCGCTCCTCAGGATGACGGGACTGAAAGGGTGATTGCCCTGCGGAATGCAACGAACGTCGCCGGAATCCAGTTGACTCTTGCCCGCTTCTGATTCGACTCGGTCACCCCTGGAACTTAAGGAATTCAGTCCGCATATCCTGTGCTTGTGGAGCCCTCTCAAACTTGATCTAGTGCCGCCGCCGCCAGCCTACCCGAGATGTTGCGGTGAACGTTTCAGGTCCCAAATCGAGTCAGCGATTCGGCCGCGATTCGTTCTAGACTCGTTCCAGAGCTTAAGCCGGGCGCGGAAAGCGTCGCGTTGTGAGACAGATTTTGTGAAAGGACGCGTGAAGGAGTGAAGACCAGAGCGTCAATCCCTCACCGTCACCCTGAGGAGGCCGCGCAGCGGCCGTCTCGAAGGGCGACGGCCCTGCTGTCTCATCAAGATCGCCGCAAACGGGTCGATCTCGGCCGTGCATCCTTCGAGACGCTCTGACGCGCTCCTCGCAGGTACAACGGCGAATTCGCCGTTGTACCGGGGATGACGGATCAGAGAGCGCCCAACAAATTCAAGAAACACCTGCAAAATATGGCTTTCTCAAATTCGTTCGGAAATGACCGCGTGCCCGGTGCAGGCGTCACCGCGGTGCTCGGGCCGACCAACACCGGCAAGACGCATCTGGCCATCGAGCGCATGCTGGCGCATTCGTCCGGCCTGATCGGGCTGCCGCTGCGGCTGCTCGCGCGCGAGGTCTACAACAAGATCGCGGATCGCGCCGGTGTCGACAACGTCGCGCTGGTCACGGGCGAGGAGAAGATCAAGCCGAAGGCGCCGCGCTTCTGGGTGTCGACCGTCGAGGCGATGCCGCGCGATCTCGATGTATCGTTTCTCGCGGTCGACGAGATCCAGATCGCTGCCGATCTCGAGCGCGGGCATGTGTTCACCGATCGCATCCTCAATCGCCGCGGCCGCGACGAGACGCTGCTGCTGGGCGCGGCAACAATGCGGCCGATGATCGAGCGGCTGCTGCCGGGTGCCTCGATCATTACGCGGCCGCGGCTGTCGCAGCTCGAATTCGCCGGCGACCGCAAGATCACGCGGCAGCCGCGGCGCACCGCGATCGTGGCGTTCTCGGCGGACGAGGTCTACGCGATCGCCGAACTGATCCGCCGTCAGCATGGCGGCGCGGCGGTGGTGCTGGGCTCGCTGTCGCCCCGCACGCGCAATGCGCAGGTTGCGATGTTCCAGAACGGCGACGTCGATTACCTCGTTGCCACCGACGCGGTCGGCATGGGGCTCAATCTCGACGTCGATCACGTCGCCTTCGCCTCCGACCGCAAGTATGACGGCTACCAGTTCCGCCGCCTGACGCCGGCCGAATTCGCGCAGATCGCGGGCCGCGCCGGCCGCGCCACGCGCAACGGCACCTTCGGCACCACCGGGCGCTGCGCGCCGTTCGAGCCGGAGCTCGTCAACGCGCTGCAGAACCACACCTTCGACGCCGTCAAGGTGCTGCAATGGCGCAACGCCAAGCTCGATTTCGCCTCGCTCGGCGCGTTGCAGGTGTCGCTGGCGCTGACGCCCAATCATGAGGCACTGACGCGGGCCCCGGTGGCCGAGGATCTGCGGGTGCTCGAGCATGTCGCTCGCGACGCCGAGGTGCGCGAATTGGCGCATGGGGCTAAAGCGGTGGAGCGGCTGTGGGAGGCCTGCCAGGTTCCGGACTATCGAAAGCTGTCGCCGGCCGCCCATGCCGAACTCGTGACCACGCTGTATGGCTTCCTGATGCAAAAGGGGCGTATCCCTGACGCATGGTTTGCCGCCCAGGTCGACCAGGCCAACCGGACCGACGGCGATATCGACACGCTATCGGGCCGGATCGCGCAGATCAGGACCTGGACCTTTGTTGCCAACCGGCCGGACTGGCTTTACGACCCGGACCACTGGCAGGGGATCACGCGCGAGCTCGAAAATAAATTATCCGATGCGCTGCATGAACGGCTCACGGAGCGTTTCGTTGACAGGCGGACCAGTGTATTGATGCGCCGCCTGCGGGAGAACTCAGTTTTGAATACGGAAATTGGCAAGACCGGTGAAGTGATCGTGGAAGGCCACGTGATCGGCCGGCTCGATGGTTTCACCTTCGCACCTGATGCGGCCGAGGCCGGCAGCGATGCCAAGGCGCTGCAAGCCGCCGCCCAGCAGGTGCTGGCGCGCGAGATCGATGCGCGCGCCGAGAAACTGGGCGCCGCGCCCGACGAGCAGTTCGTGCTGACCTCCGACGGCACCATCCGCTGGACCGGCGATGCGGTCGCCAAGCTGGTGGCCGCCGACGACGCGCTGCATCCGCGGCTGCGCATCATCTCCGACGAGCGGCTGACCGGCGCCTCGCGCGAAGCGGTGCAGACCCGGCTCGATCTCTGGCTCAAGACCCATATCGAAAAGCTGCTCGGGCCGCTGTTCGAACTGTCCAAGGCTGAGGATCTGCAGGGCATCGCCCGCGGCATCGCCTTCCAGCTGGTCGAGGCGCTCGGCGTGCTGGAGCGCGCGAAGATCGCGGCCGAGATGAAGGATCTCGACCAGCCCTCGCGCGCGGCCTTGCGCAAATACGGCGTGCGGTTCGGCGCCTACCACATCTATTTCCCGCAGCTGCTGAAGCCCGCGGCGCGCTCGCTGGCCTCGCTGCTGTGGGCCGAGAAGCAGAGCAATGTCGACATGGCTGCGCTGTCGAATGTGCAGCATCTGGCGAGTAGCGGCCGCACCTCGTTCCCAGTCGACAAGCAGCTCGCCCGCGATGCCTATCGCGTGCTCGGCTATCGCCAGTGCGGCGAGCGCGCGGTGCGCGTCGACATCCTGGAGCGGCTCGCCGACCTGATCCGCCCCGCTTTGGCCTGGCGCGAGACCTCGCCGGGCGAGAAGCCTGCGGGCGCGTTCGACGGCCGCGGCTTTGTCGTGACGCAGGCGATGACCTCGCTGACCGGCTCCGCGGGCGAGGACTTTGCCTCGATCCTGCGCGCGCTCGGCTACCGCATGGACCGCCGCCCGCCGCTGCCGCCGAAGCCCGTTGAGGCCACGCCGGCAGAGACCACGGAGGTCGTCGCCGAGACCACCGAGACGGTCGCCGCCGAGACGCCGCCGGTCGAGGCGACGTCTGACGCCGCCGTGGATGCGCCGGTCGGTGCCACTGCCGAAGTTGTGGCCGATGCGCCGGAAGCTGCCACGGATCAGCCGGTGTCCGGCGATCCTGCCCCGTCGGCCGCGCTGCTGCCCGATGTCGGCTTTGCCGAGGTGGTGTCCAGCGAGGCGACGCCGGTCGTCGTCGAGACCAAGCCCGAGCCCGTGGCAGAAGTTGCCGCCGAGCCCGCCGCTGTCGCCGAAGAGCCCGCTGCTGAGGCGCCGGCTGCGAAAACGGCATCCGAGCCCGCGCCTGCCACGGAAGCCACCGCGGAGACGCCGTCCGAGACCGCCACTGAGGCGGCCGGGGAGACCGCGGCTGCCGAGGCAGCACCGGCTGAAGCCGCTTCCGCCAACGCGGAGACGCCGGCCGAGCCTCAGCTGGTCGAAGTCTGGCGTCCCGGTGGCCGTTCCGACGAGCGCCGTCCGCACCATCGCGGCCATGACCGCAACCGCGGCCGTCACCAGGGCAAGCCCGCCGAGGGCGCGCAGGCCGCTGAAGGCGGCGGTGAGGGCGACAACAAGCGCGAGCATCATCGCCGTCCGCGCCGTCACCAGGATTTCCGCGCACCGCGCCCGGGTGCGCCGGCGGATCCGGCTGCGGCGCCCGCCGAGGGCGCGCAGGCCCGCGACAACAGGGACGACAAGGGCCAGCGCCGCGAGCGCTTCGAAGGCAAAGGTCGCGATCGCGACAATGAGCGTCGCCGCGACAACAAGTTTGGCGGCGACCGCAAGGGCGAGCGCGGCGATCGTGACCGCGGCGGCCGCGATTTCGGCAAGGGCGGCCGCGACAAGCGCGAGGGCGGCCCGTCGCATCGGCCCTACGCCTCGAGCGCCCCGCGCGAGCGCGACAGGCCGATCGATCCGAATTCGCCATTCGCCAAGCTTGCTGCCCTGAAAGAGCAGCTCGCAGGCCGGAAGGAATAGTCCAACCCTTGGTTTAACGCTTGGTCTAGTTTGGATCGACAGCGCCTCGACAAATGGCTGTGGCATGCGCGCCTGGTGAAGGCTCGCACCAGCGCGGCTGAACTGGTCGCGTCAGGTCATGTCCGCATCAATGGCACGCGCGAGAAATCGCCGGGCCATGCGGTGAAGGCCGGTGATGTCGTCACCGTCGCGCTCGACAACAGCGTCCGCGTGCTGAAGGTGACAGGCTTTGCCGAGCGGCGCGGCGATGCCAGTTCGGCGCGCGTGCTGTACGAGGATTTGCAGGCCGGCAATTTGCAGGCCGGTAAGGAGTAGTTATCTAGCGCTTGCTATCTCAATTTGGGTGGCAGGAGCGTGAGAATACTGGCGTTTTTCGAGGGCCGCTTCCCTTGCGGCCCCGGTATTCCTGCGCTACGCAACCCCAGAAAAATCGATCGTTCCGGAGTTTTGGATGACCTACGTCGTCACTGAAGCCTGCATCAAGTGCAAATATACCGACTGCGTCGAGGTCTGCCCCGTCGATTGCTTCTACGAGGGCGAGAACATGCTGGTCATCCATCCCGACGAATGCATCGATTGCGGCGTGTGCGAGCCGGAATGCCCGGCGGACGCCATCAAGCCGGACACCGAGCCGGGGCTTGAGAAGTGGCTCGAGGTCAACCGCGACTACGCCAAGAGCTGGCCGAACATCACCCAGAAGAAGGACTCGCCCGAAGACGCCAAGGAGTGGGAAGGCAAGGAAGGCAAGTTCGAGAAATATTTTTCTCCGAATCCGGGCAGCGGCGACTGATTCGCCAGGGAATACCACGGTAAGGGTGGACGTCGGTCCGCCGCGGCCCTCCGTTCGGCCGCCGATTTAACCCTAATGACGGACATATGACCTGAACGGCCCCTGTTATGCCCGGAATCGGGCGTAAACCATTGATTTTTGCGGAAAATGTGCTATATCTGACACATTACAGGCCAAGAACCCCCTGCCATGCGTACCTTGTGGCTTCGAGGTTCCCGCAAACTCGAACAGGGGCGTGGCAGTTTCCGCGCGCAGGCTGTGTCACAGAAAACGCGTAAAAAGAGTGCTTCAAAGACGACGAAAAAAGCCGCTGTCGTTGCTCGCAGCGCAACCAAGGGCCGTGCCAAGGCGTCTGTGAAGGGCGCCAAGAAGGCGGCGGCTGCAAAGTCCTCAAAGAACAAAAGAAGCGTGATGCCAGAAAAGACTGCCAAGACTGCCGCGAAAGCGGCAGCTGCGAAGCCCGCTGCTGCCAAGGTTGCCCCCAAGCCTGCCGCGACCAAGACGGCTGCTGCGCCGAAGCCGGCCGCTCCGAAGGCTGCCGTCCCCGCCGCTGCTCCGAAGGCCGCCGCCAAGCCGGCCGCCGCGCCGCGCGTCGAGGAGCCGAAGAAAGTCGTGACCCAGCGCCAGGGCTTCAAGGCCAACGAATTCGTGGTCTATCCCGCTCACGGCGTCGGCCAGATCCTGGCGATCGAGGAGCAGGAGATCGCGGGCGCCAAGCTTGAGCTGTTCGTGATCAACTTCATGAAGGACAAGATGACGCTGCGCGTCCCGACGGCGAAGGTCGCCAATGTCGGCATGCGCAAGCTGTCGGAGCCGGCGCTGGTCAAGAAGGCGCTGGAGACGCTGAAGGGCCGCGCCCGCGTCAAGCGCACCATGTGGTCGCGCCGCGCCCAGGAATATGAAGCGAAGATCAACTCGGGCGACATCGTCGCGATCGCCGAGGTGGTCCGCGATCTCTATCGTTCGGAATCGCAGCCCGAGCAGTCCTACAGCGAACGCCAGCTCTATGAAGCGGCGCTCGATCGTCTGTCGCGCGAGATCGCGGTCGTGCAGCACTCGACCGAGACCGAGGCGATCAAGGAGATCGAAGGTCAGCTCGCCAAGAGCCCGCGCCGCGGCGCCAAGGCCGAGTCCGCTGAAGGCGACGCCGAGGGCGATGCCGAAGGTGAGGATCTCGACAACGATGGCGACGATACCGCCGTCGAGGACGAAGCCGCCTGAAAGGGTTCGACGGATTGAAAACAAAAGCCCGGTCGCAAGACCGGGCTTTTTGTTTTGGCGGCGTGTCCGTGGGGCACGCTTACCTCGGCAAATGCAATCCGGGTGAGGGTGCAGGCTCTCCGCAAGTTGCAGTCCCACGACCGCGACCTTCGCCCGGGCAGATCGATACTCCAAACTGTCCGCGCCGCTGGACTCTTGGACCGGCGGCACTCGTTGCCGAGTTATCCCGAAACGGAACGCCGGTAACTTTCGCGCGTTCGCTCGCCAATGAGGAGAGCGGACCATGACATCAAAGGCAGGCATTTTTTTCGCAGGCGTTGGAACAACTTTTATTATCCTAGGCGCTGGGTTCGGTGGTGGACTGTTCATGGCGAATTCGGCGCTTAAGGATTCTGCCGGCGCCCCCGCGCGCGTCTCTTCGCCAGCGCCTGCGGAACCAGCGCGCGTTATCCTGCCATCCACGGCGGAAGCCGCGCAGCCACCGCGGCCTGCCACCCAACGAGAGCCCGCCACGCCGGACGCAGCCTCACCGCCGCAGCCGCCACCGGAGTCGGTCAAGGACGTACAAGCGCCTGTCGAGAAGCAGGCGGACGTGGTGGACACGAGAAAATCTGACATTGCAGAAAAGGAGCGGCGTAAGCGCTACGCCGAACGCAAGGCGAAGCGCGTCGCGACCGAGCAGGCGAAGCGTCAACAGCGGCGCATCGAGCAAGGCGAGCAACGCCGCGAAGCTCCGGTGCTCTTGGAGCAGGCGCGACGCCGCGAAGTGCCGATCATGGCGTCTGAAGACGATGACTCCCCGCCTCGTCCGTTCGCGAATTTCTTCGGGAATGACTGAGCGTATCACTTAGTGAAGGAGTCGAGGAACAGTCCGCAATCGAGGGACGTTAGTGCTGATACAGAAGGCCCGTTCGTCTGATGGCTAACGAAAACTCCATTGCTTCCACAGCCAGCCCTGAACAACGCATAGAACAGGCGTCAGAGGCGATCCGTCAGATGGCTGGGCATGGCGCATTCGAACCCTTGCCGCAACAAGATCGGTGGCTGCATCACTTGGCTGAATTGACCAGGGCGGCTCCGCTTCAATCGCTTGCCGTCGCATTCTTGCTGGGGGTCTTCCTGGCTCGGCGGTAACCCTCGGCGACGCCGTTGATGCTGCCGCGCCGCGTGCTCAATACGAGCGCTGCTTGATGCCCGAGCGGCCGTTCTCGGAGGTCACGATCCATAGATTGCGGTGCCGAGTGATGATCGATCCATCGGCGCGGTCGCGGCTGTATTCGACCAGGAGGTGAACCTTGCGCGGACTGACCAGCACCGGCTCCTTGCGCTGATAGGTGCTCTTCGCCCATCCCGTCGTGGTGCGCGCCAGATCGTCGAAGAACGACGCCGGCAGCTGGCCCGGGCCTTCCCAGATCACGAGCTGCTCGCCGGAGAGGATGACGTGCGGGAAGTGCAGCAGCGCGTCCATGCCGGCGAGATCGCGGGCGTTGAAGCGGTCGGTGAATTCGTCGATGCAGCGGATCGCCGCCGCGATCATGGCCGCATGGTCGGCATTGTCAGGGCCGGGTTGGAAGAGCTTGTCGGCATTACTCATGCCGCAGCTATATATCGGCAGCGAAGCGAGCCGCAACGACGCTCGAGGCTACGTAAACGATCCTGACCAGTATCGTCCTGTCTTGCTTCATGGATGACGACGGCAACCGAAGCGCGGCGTGCTATGCTGGCCGCCCTGCCGATATTTGATCGACATTAAATTGACCCATCAATTTGCAGCGAGGAGAAATCCGATGACATCCAATGTTGAGGTAACCAGGAAGGGTTATGAGGCCTTTCAACGTGGTGACATTCCGACGCTCATGAGGGATCTGATCGATGACAACTGTACGTGGATAACCCCAGGTCCCCAGGATAAGTTGCCTTGGGCCGGGACCTTTAGGGGCAAGCAGCAGATTGCGAACTTCTTCGTCCAGGTCGGTGAGAACCTGGAATTCAGCGAGTTTGCACCGCGTGAGATGATTGAGCAGGGCGACACGGTCGTGGTCCTGGGTACACTCACGGCGCGGGCAAAGAAAACAGGCAAGACTGTAACGAACGAATGGGCCCACGTTTTCAAGTACCGTGACGGGAAGGCGGTTCGCTTTCAGGAGTACATTGACACTGCGGCGGATGTTGCCGCGATGTCGTGACGGCGCGAGAGGCGACCGGCTGAATCAGACGCGCGTTCGCGTGTCTCGTTGGCGTCATCCGCCTCTATCGGCTACTTCACCCGCTGCTTCTCGAGCTTGCGCGCCAATGTCCGGCGATGCATGCCGAGCCGGCGGGCGGCTTCGGAGATGTTGAAATCGGTCTCGATCAGGGTCTGGTGGATGCGCTCCCATTCCAGCGTCTTGATCGAGGTCGGCCGCGCGCCGACCTCGATGGCGGCGTTGCCTTGCGCTTTAAGGAACGCGGCCTCGATGTCGTCGGTGTTCGACGGCTTGGCCAGATAGTGGCAGGCGCCGAGTTTGATCGCTTCGACCGCGGTCGCGATGCTGGCGAACCCGGTCAGCACGACGATCAGCATCTCGGGGTCGTGCGCGTGCAGCGCCTCGACGCAGGCAAGCCCCGATGCACCGCCGGCGAGCTTCAGGTCGACCACCGCATAGCCGGGCGACTGCTGCTCAAGCAGCTGGCGGACCTCGTCGAGCGAGGCCGACACCGCCACATCATAGCCGCGGCGCTCGAACGAGCGTTTCAGCGTGCGAGCAAAGCCGGCGTCGTCCTCGACGATCAGGAGCTGGCGTTCATCCGTCAAGATGGTCTCCGATCGCGAGCGTCGAGAGCGGCAGCTCGAGCTTGACCGCGGCGCCGATGTCCGGCCGGTTGCGCGCCGTCACCACGCCGCCCAGCTTGCGCACGACGTTGACCACCAGGAACAGGCCGAGGCCGCTGCCGGGGCTGCCCTTGGTCGATTGATACGGCTTGCCGATATGCGCCAGCATCTCGCGCGAGAAACCCGGGCCGCGATCGGTCACCGACAGCACCAGGCGGTCGGCATTGCGCTCGGCGGTCAGCTCGATCCAGTCGCGCGAGACCTCGGCGGCGTTGTCGAGCACGTTGAAGATCGCCTGCTTGAGCGCGATGTCGGATACGATCGCGAGATCGGTGCCGAAGGCGTTGCGGAAATACAGCGTGGCCGACGGCCGCGTCGTCCGCCATTCCTCCACCAATGCGGTCAGGAACGCCGCGACCGTGGTCGGCGAGGAGCCTTCGCCGCGGGCTTCGCCGGCCGAGAGCAGGATGCCCGTGACGATCGACTTGCAGCGCTGCACCGAGATCTCCATCTCGCCGAGGTCCTGCGACATTTCAGGATCGGAGGCGAGCGCGGGCATCCGGCGCCAGTCGCCCAGGATGACCGAGAGCGAGGCGAGCGGCGTGCCGAGCTCATGCGCGGCGCCGGAGGCCAGGAGGCCGATCCGGACGATGTGATCCTGCTCGGCGGCGTGCTGGCGCAGCGCCGCGAGGCGCAGGTCGCGGTCGCGCAGATTGCGATTGATCCGGGTCATGAACACCACGAGCAGCACGGCGTCGAGCACGAGGCCGATGAAGGTGCCGGCGATATAGAGGTTGAAGGCATCGGCGAAACCATGCTGCGGCAGCTCCAGCGGCCGGTAATAGCTGGTCAGCCAGGCGAAGTTCATGCAGACCAGCGCCACCAGCGACCAGGTCGAGGGCGCATCGAGCAGCACCGCGCCAAGTGTCACCTGCAGCAGGTAGAGCGAGGTGAAGGGGTTGGTGGCGCCGCCGCTGAGATAGAGCAGGGCGGTCAGCGCCGCCACGTCGAGCGCCAGCGCGACCAGCAGCTCGCGGTTGTTGATGTCGGCGCGGTAGCGCAGCCACAGCAGGCTGACGACATTGAGTGCCACCAGCCCGGAGATCACGGCCGCCAGGGGCAGCAGCGGCAGCGCGACGCCCATCCAGAACTGCACGAAGCCGATGGTGGCGATCTGGCCGATCACGGCGATCCAGCGCAGCTGGACCAGGAGGGCCATGTTCTTGCGATTGGTCGCGATGTCGGCGGGCGCGGCGAGATCGAACGGCATGCCGGCGGCCGCGCCCGTCGCGGACGCCATCACCGCCGTGCCGGTCGCGGCCTTGTCGTCATGCAGATCCGATGTGCGCTCGAGCATCTGGGCCTGTGTCGCGAGACAGATTGCGGGCTGCGCCGATCAGGCGGCGCACGGCGGCGCGCCGTGAGTCCCACCTTGGATCGGCGGCGCCGGCGCGGCTCCTGCCGCTGATGACGCGCAGGAGCGCGCCCGCCAGCATAAAGGCCAGTGCGAACCATGTCAGCGCGTAAATCAGATGGTTGTTCGGAAACCGCACGATCGTGAGCCCGCCGATTGGGGAGCCGCCCGGATTCGGCGTCGCATCGGCGTCGATGAAGAAGGGGGCTACATGCGACAATCCGTGCACGGCGGCGATCGCGACGACGTCGCGGGAATACCAGCGGCCGGCGGAAGCGTCGTTGCTGCGCAGGAAGCCGCCCTTCGGCTCCGACATCCGCATCAGTCCGGTGACGCTGACGGCGCCCTGCGGCTCGCCATCGCGCCGTGTCGCGGGATCGCGTTTATCAGCGGGAACAAAGCCGCGGTTGACCAGCACGGTGGTTCCGTCGGCGGCTTGCAGCGGGGTCAGCACCCAGAAGCCGGGGCCCTCGGCCGTGACGGCCTGCACCAGCGTTTCATCCGCGTTGAGGAACGTGCCGCGTACGGTGACGCGGCGGTATTCATCGCTTGCGGCCGTCACGGCCGGCCATGACGATGGCGCCGGCGGCGCGACCGGCGCCGCATGCATGCGCTGCTCGACCCGTTCGATCAGCGCCAGCTTCCAGCTCCGGCGCTCGACCTGCCAGACGCCGAGCGCGCTCAGCAGCGCCACGCCCAGCATGCCGAGCGTGAGCAGTGTGCAACGACGGAGAGTAAAATTGTGGCCGCGTCGGGACTGCGCTCCCTCTCCCGCTTGCGGGGGAGAGCTGGGGTGGGGGTGTCGCCGCGAGTCGGACCGTTCGGAATGGAGACAGCCCCCACCCGCCGCGCTACGCGCGTCGACCTCCCCCGCAAGCGGGAGAGGTGAAGAGAGGCCTACGGCACCCCGCATCGTCACGGCATCTGGCTCATGTCGTGCATCGGCATCATGTTGATGTTGAGGTGATGCATAACCCACAGCGAGCCGGTCAGCGCGATCACCACCATGACCACGGTGAAGATCATCGCCATCATGGTCCAGCCGTTCTCGGACCGCGTGTTCATGTGCAGGAAGTACACCATATGCACGACGATCTGCACCGCGGCGAGCACCAGCACGATCAGCGCGGTGACCTGCTTGTCGGCGATGGCACCCGTCATCACCAGCCAGAACGGCACCGCGGTGAGGACGACGGAGAGACCGAAGCCGATCAGATAACTCTGCAGCGAGCCATGGGATGCCCCGCCGTGAGCGTCGTGGCCGTGCCCGCAGGCGTTGGCTTCGAGAGCATGAGCTTCTTTTGTCATCGCAGCATTCCCAGGAGATAGACGAACGTGAAGACGCCGATCCAGACCACGTCGAGGAAGTGCCAGAACATCGAGAGGCACATCAGACGGCGCCGGTTGGCTTCGGTGAGGCCGAAACGCACGGTCTGCACCATCAGCGTCACCAGCCAGACGAGGCCGAAGGTGACGTGCAGGCCGTGGGTGCCGACCAGCGTGAAGAACGACGACAGGAAGGCGCTGCGCTGCGGCGTCGCACCCTCATGGATCATATGCGCGAACTCGGTGAGCTCGATGCCGAGGAAGGCGAGGCCGAACAGCCCGGTGATGGCGAGCCAGGCTTGCGTCGCCCCGATCCTCGATTTCTCCATCGTCAGCATGGCAAAGCCATAGGTGATCGAGGAGAGCAGCAGCATCGTGGTGTTGAGCGCGACCAGCTTGAGGTCGAACAGATCCTTCGGCGCCGGTCCGGCGGCATAGTTTCCGCCGAGCACGCCATAGGTCGCAAACAGCATCGCGAAGATGAGGCAATCGCTCATCAGGTAGATCCAGAATCCCAGCATGGTGCTGGCGCCTTCCGGATGATCATGCTCGTCGATGACGTGGAAGACCGGCTCGGAGTCCTGTGTGGTTCTGATTGCAACGCTCATGTCTGGGCTCCCGCGGCAAGCACGCGTGTCCGCGCCTCTTCGGCCCGCACCACCTCATCCGCCGGGATGTGGAAGTCGCGGTGATAGTTGAAGGTGTGGCCGATCGCGACCGCGAGCAGCGCAACGAAGCTGACGGCGGCGAGCCACCAGATGTACCAGATCAGGGCGAACCCCATCACCGTCGCAAGTCCGGCGAGGATGATGCCGGTGCCGGTGTTGGATGGCATGTGGATCGGCCTGAAGCCGGTCAGCGGGCGCCTGTAGCCGCGGCGCTTCATGTCCCACCAGGCGTCGTTGTCGTAGACCACGGGCGTGAAGGCGAAGTTGTAGTCCGGCGGCGGTGAGGAGGTTGCCCATTCCAGCGTCCGCGCGTTCCAGGGATCGCCGGTGGTGTCCTTCAGCTGCTCGCGGCGCAGAATGCTGACCGCGAACTGCACCAGCATCGCGACGATGCCGAGCAGGATCAGGAACGCGCCGAAGCCCGCGATGATGAACCAGATCTGCAAGGACGGATCGTCGAACACGCGGAGCCTTCGGGTCACGCCCATCAGGCCGAGCACGTAGAGCGGCATGAAGGCGAAGTAAAAGCCCGAGACCCAGAACCAGAACGACAGCTTGCCCCAGAACGGATCGAGCCTGAAGCCGAACGCCTTCGGGAACCAGTAGTTGATGCCGGCGAACAGGCCGAACAGCACGCCGCCGATGATCACGTTGTGGAAATGCGCGATCAGGAACAGGCTGTTATGCAGCACGAAATCGGCCGGCGGCACCGCCAGCAGCACGCCGGTCATGCCGCCGATCACGAAGGTCAGCATGAATGCCACCGTCCACATCATCGGCAGCTCGAAGCGGATGCGGCCGCGATACATCGTGAACAGCCAGTTGAACATCTTCGCGCCCGTCGGGATCGAGATGATCATCGTGGTGATGCCGAAGAACGAGTTCACGCTGGCGCCGGAGCCCATCGTGAAGAAGTGGTGCAGCCAGACCAGGTAGGACAGGATGGTGATGACGACGGTGGCGTAGACCATCGAGGTGTAGCCGAACAGCCGTTTGCCGGAGAACGTCGCGGTCACCTCGGAGAAGATGCCGAACGCCGGCAGCACCAGGATGTAGACCTCGGGGTGGCCCCAGATCCAGATCAGGTTCACGTACATCATCGGGTTGCCGCCGAAGTCGTTCGTGAAGAAGTTGGTGCCGACGTAACGGTCGAGCGACAGCAGCGCCAGCACCGCCGTCAGCACCGGGAAGGAGGCGACGATCAGGACGTTGGTGCAGAGCGAGGTCCAGGTGAACACCGGCATCTTCATCATCGTCATGCCCGGCGCGCGCAGCTTGACGATGGTACAAATCAGGTTAATGCCCGATAGCGTCGTGCCGACGCCGGCGACCTGCAGTCCCCATATGTAATAATCGACGCCGACGTCGGGACTGTAGCCGATGTTCGACAGCGGCGGGTAGGCGAGCCAGCCGGTGCGGGCGAATTCGCCGACGAACAGCGACATCATCACCAGCACGGCGCCGCCGACCGTCATCCAGAAGCTGAAATTGTTGAGGAACGGGAACGAGACGTCGCGGGCGCCGATCTGCAGCGGCACCACATAGTTCATCAGGCCGGTGACCAGCGGCATCGCCACGAAGAAGATCATGATCACGCCGTGCGCGGTGAAGATCTGGTCGTAGTGATGGGCCGGGAGGTAACCGTCGGAGCCGCCAAAGGCGATCGCCTGCTGCAGGCGCATCATCAGCGCGTCCGCGAAGCCGCGCAGCAGCATCACGATGCCGAGGATCATGTACATGATGCCGATGCGCTTGTGGTCCACGGTAGTGAACCATTCGCGCCACAGATAGGTCCAGAGCCGGAAATAGGTAACGATCGCAAACAGCGCGAGGCCGCCGGTCGCCACCACCGCGAAGGTGCCGACCAGGATCGGCTCATGGAACGGCAGCGCTTCCAGATTGAGGCGACCGAAGATCATCTTGACGAGATCGGGATTCATGCGGTCCTCCTCAGGACTCGGATTTCGGACGCTGGCCGAGCAGCAAGGATGTCGATGACGGATGCGCGGGCGAGAACGGCGGGCGCTTCAGCCCGAAGCCGCGCAGCGGCGTCAGGTCGAGCGGCGCGGTGACCTCGCGCGACGGCGCGTCCTTGATCTCGTCCATCGAGCAGATGCCGGCGACGAAGGTCGGCTCAGAGCCGAGCGGCGCGCCACGGCGGGCGTATTTGTCGTAGGTCAGCGGCAGCGTGTTGTTGAAGCCCTCACGGCCGAGGCCACCCTTGGCGTCGATCGCCATCATCTCGCTCATGCACATCTTGCCGGGCTCGACGCACATGTTGAGGATCGCCTTGTAGAGATCGCGATCGACCGAGCGATAGAGCCGGACCGGATCGTTCTGGCTCGGACGCTCGAGCTGCAGATAGTCGGTGCGGCCGAGCATGCTGGCGCTGGCCTTGGCGCTGCCGATCCACTTGTCGAAATCCGTTGCCGACAGGCTCTTGAACTCGAAGTGCATGCCGGAGAAGCCGGCGCCGCTGTAATTGGCGGAGAAGCCGCGATAGGTGCCTTCCTTATTGGCGACCGCGTGCAGCTTGGTCTCCATGCCGGGCATGGCGTAGATCTGGCCGGCAAGCGCGGGGATGTAGAACGAGTTCATCACGGAGGACGCCGTGATGCGGAAGCGGATCGGGCGGTCGACCGGAGCTGCGAGCTCGTTGACGGCGGCGACGCCGTAGTCCGGGTAGATGAACAGCCACTTCCAGTCGAGCGCGACCACCTCGACATTGAGCGGCGCGTCCTTGCTCTCGATCGGCTTGTCGGCGGCGATGCGGCCGAGCGAGCGGTACGGATCGAGCAGATGCGTGCCCATCCAGGTCAGCGCGCCGAGGCAGATGATGATCAGCAGCGGCGCCGACCAGATCACGAGCTCGAGCTGGGTGGAGTGATCCCACTCCGGTTCATAGGGCGCCGCGGCGTTGGACTGGCGGTAGCGCCAGGCGAAGAAGACGGTCAGCGCCATCACCGGAAGCACGATGATGAGCATCAGGACGGTCGAGATGACGACGAGGTCGCGCTGCTGGGCGGCGATGTCGCCGGCAGGGGCCAGGACGACGAAATCGCACCCGCCAAGGAGCGCCGCGAACGGCAATAAGGCCAATAATTTCAAGGCGCGCACGGCTCACCCCACTTGAATTTTATGAGTTCCGCCAAGGGGTAGCTGCGATGCAGCAAAGTTGACATTGGACAATTTGTCCAATGTTGCACTGCGAGATAGAGGGTCAGAAGGTGAGGTGGACCGCGTGGCAAACTCCGCCCGCGGCCTCATCTCTTGCTTGAGCATGGTCCATTCGGAAAACCGGTTTCCGCTTTCCCGGATCGTGCTCCAAAGGACGGTTCTCCGGCGATGGCACAAGCCCCAGCAATGGCTCACGGCACCCCGACCGCATCAGGTCACGCGCAGGCGAAACCCGGCGATATCGCCATCGGCGTCATCATCGGACGCACGTCGGAATTCTTCGACTTTTTCGTCTATGCGATCGCCTCGGTCATCGTGTTTCCGAAGCTGGTGTTTCCGTTCGTCAATGAACTGACCGGCACGCTCTATTCGTTCGGCATCTTCGCGCTGGCCTTCGCCGCGCGACCGCTCGGCACCGTGATCTTCATGGCGGTCGACCGCCGCCACGGCAAGGGCGCCAAGCTCGTCATCGCGCTGTTCCTGCTCGGCACCGCCACGGTCGCGCTCGCCTTCCTGCCCGGCTACGACACGATCGGCGTCGCGGCGATCTGGCTCTTGGCCGCCGCGCGCGTGCTGCAGGGCATTGCCTGGGGCGGCGCCTGGGACGGCCTTGCCTCGCTGCTCGCGATGAATTCGCCGGCGCATCGCCGCGGCTGGTACGCGATGGTGCCGCAGCTCGGCGCGCCGCTCGGGCTGATCGTGGCCAGCGCGCTGTTCGCCTTCTTCGCCGGCAACCTCTCGGCGGATGATTTCTTCGACTGGGGCTGGCGCTATCCGTTCTTCGTCGCCTTCGCGATCAACGTGGTGGCGCTGTTCGCGCGGCTGCGCATGGTGGCGACGGATGAATATTCCGAGCTGTTCGAAAGCCGCGATCTCGAGCCGGCGCGGGTCGGCGAGACCGTCGCGCAGGAGGGCCGCAATATCCTGCTCGGCGCCTTCGCGCCGCTGGCGAGCTTTGCGCTGTTCCACATGGTCACGGTGTTTCCGCTGTCCTGGGTGTTCCTGTTCACCAAGGAAAGCCCGGTGCGCTTCCTGATCATCGAGATGATCGGCGCGATGGTCGGCGTCGTCGCGATCGTCGCCTCCGGCATGATCGCCGACCGCGTCGGGCGCAAGCCGCTGCTGCTCGGGTCTGCGGTCGCGATCGCGGTGTATAGCGGCTTCGCGCCGCAGCTGCTCGACGCCGGCGCGTTCGGCGAAACCGTCTATATGGTGCTCGGCTTCGTGCTGCTCGGTCTGTCGTTCGGCCAGTCGTCGGGCGCGATCGCCTCGAGCTTCGCGCGCAACTATCGCTACACGGCCTCGGCGCTGACCTCGGATTTCGCCTGGCTGTTCGGTGCCGGCTTTGCGCCGCTCGCGGCGCTCTTGCTGGCGACGCATTTCGGCCTGATCTCGGCCGGTGCGTATCTGTTGTCGGGCGCGGTGTGGACGCTGCTGGCGCTGTGGCTGAGCGGATTGCGCGAAGCGGAGGGTTGAGCTCTTCTCCTTCCCCCTGAAAGGGGGAAGGTCGGGATGGGGGTCAGCCACAGGCTCCGCTGCAAGCGGAGAGAGCAGATCCCCACCCGCTTTGCTCTGGCGAGCAAAGCGACCTCCCCTTTTCAAGGGGAGGTGCGCTAGCGAAACAGCCCGTCGACCCGGAACGAATAGCCCAGGCCGACGATGTAGTTCGGCGAGTTGCGGTTGAGCCCCAACGCGACATGGAAGTCGACCTGCTGGGTCGGCGTGATCTGGTACAGGCCGCCGGAGTTGATGAGCTGGATCGGCCGCGCGCCGTCGGGATAGTCGCCGACATATTCGGTGAACAGGCTGATCCGCTCGGTCAGCTTCTTCTCGATCACGAAGGTCGCCTCCGACATGTGCCGGCCGGTCAACTCGGCGGGGCGGAAAAATTCCGTGAACATGCCGCTGACGCCCCAGCCGTCATGCAGCTCCCATGACCACGGCAATTGGATGTAGGGCTGCGCGCCGCGCCCGGCGATTTCGGCCGCGCCCGTCGGCAGCGCGACGCCGGCCGTGATCGAGAGGTCGATCTTCCCCGGCAGCGGACTGATCTGCCATTTGATCCCCGGCGCGACGTCGGAAAAGCCCGAGGCGCCGGGCGACTTCACAGTCGCGACATAGCTCGGCAGGTCGATCAGCACTTCGAGGCAGGGCGCAATCCCGAGTCGCCAGCGGCTGTTGCTGCCGTCGATGCTGCGGCCGTTGTTGCGGCCGGTCAGGTTGATGCCGTTCTCGTTCTGCAGGCTCCCGACCGGCACGACGATACTCGAATTGGTGACGTCGGGCCGGTCGGTCGCGATTTCGTCGCTCGGCTTGGGACAGCCGTCCGCGCGCGCGGCGGTGGCTGCTGCGAGTGTGAGCGCAGCAAGCACGCACCCGAGTTCGGCAAGTCGAGCGACGGCGCCGAACCGATTCTGAAACACTGGGGATGCTCCAATAGCCCGGCGCCGCTGCGGAGGTAGCAGCTTCGATAGAGATCGGCGGGGCGCGGGGATATTCCCGGTTGGCTCAAAAATCTTCGTCAGTCGCCGGCCGCGCGAAGCCTGCGGCATTTCAGGGAATAGAATGGCAGCATGGCCGCTCCTGTTGTGATGGCAAACAGGAGAGCCCGCGGAATGACCATTCGTTCGATCGCAGACGTGCTGGCGCCGCGGCAAGCCAAAATTGCCGCGATGGCGGCGATCGCGATACTGCTCGCCGTGAACAGCGCCCGTGCCGCGGGAGATGTGGCGCGCGGCGCCACGCTGTACCAGGGCTGCGGCGATTGCCATTCGATCGAGAAGAATGACGTCGGCCCGATGCACAGGGGCGTGGTGGGCCGGCTTGCCGGCTCCGTCGCGGGCTACAATTACTCGGGCGCGCTGAAGAATTCGAAGATCGTGTGGACCGAGCAGAATCTCGACAAATGGCTCACCGGTCCGGACGCCATGGTTCCGGGCACCAAGATGTTCTACGAGGTTCAGGATCCGAAGGATCGCGCCGACATCATCGCCTTCCTCAAGGAGAAGGCGAAGTAGAGCAGCGCTCTCTGTCTGTCGTCCCTGCGAAAGCAGGGACCCATAACCACAGGAATATGTTGTTGGGACGCGCTGTGGCCCCAGCTTTTTTCAATCAATCGATAGCTGTGGTTATGGGTCCCGGCCTTCGCCGGGACGACAGCGGTAGTGAGGCGCGAGCGCGACGCCTCGCAGCCTCAATCCACCACGATCTTGACGCGGTCGCGCGGCTTCACCTGGGCATGTGCGTCGAGGCCGTTGAGCACGCGGAAGCGCTCGGCCGGGTGATCGACGCCGGACATGCGGTGCGACAGCGATTCCACGGTGTCGCCGGGCTGCACGTTGATGACCTTGATGCGCAGCGGCCGCGCGGCCTGGATCTCGTCGAGCGTCAGGCGGCGGAATGAATTGACGGTCTCGCGCGCGTTGCGCTCACTCTCGGTGGACTTCTGCTTGGCGGCGAAGATGAAGCGGTAGACGTCGCTGCCGAAGCGCAGCGCGTAGACCTTGAACTGCCACTGGTCGCCATGGGCGGTGGCCGACGCCGCCGGAAAGCCGTTGATGTTGAGGTCCTCGGTCGAGGACTTCTCGACGCCTTCCATCCAGCCCGAATTCAGGTAATCGCCGAGCGACTGCTCGGCCGGCACCCGCACCACGTCGAAGCGCATCGCCTGGCTGCCGCCCTCGCGCACGCCGATCACCGCCTGCGCGGTGTTGTCGAGCGTGAAATTGTCGGGCGCGGTGAAGGTGAAGCCGAGCTTGGGATGCAGGAAACGGCGGCCGCGCACGAAGCCTTCGCTGGGATCCTCGCCATAGACGATGTTGTCGATCGCGGCGAGATATGTCTCGCGGTCGCGCTCGTTGCTCTCGGGCGACGAGTATTGCCGTGCAGTGGTCTGCGCGTTGTTGATGCGCTCGGGCGTTGCCGGATGCGACGAGGTGAAGTCCTGCGCGCGCGGATCGAGCGCGGTCTTGCCGATCTTGAGCGCCGCATTGCGCTCCATCGCGGTCAGGAAGCGCGCCGCGCCGTAGGGATCGAAATGCGCGCGGGCGGCGATCCCGACGCCGATGCCGTCGGCCTCGAACTCCTGCTGCCGCGAGAAGCTCGCCATCGTCAGCTTGGTCTTGGCGAGCGCCAGCGCGGTGAGATCGGGATCGGTGCTCATGTCGGTGACGACGCGCGTCACCACCGCCGCCTGGCGGGCCTGGTCCTCGCGCATCGCCGCGTGTTTGGCCAGCACATGCGCCATCTCGTGGCTCAGCACCGAGGAGAGCTCGGAGGTGTCGCTGGCGAGCGCAATCAGACCGCGCGTGACATAGAGCTGGCCGGTCGGCAGCGCGAAGGCGTTGACCGCGCCGGAATTGAGGATCGTGACCTTGTAGGCCTGGTCGGGCCGTTCGGAGGCGGCGACCAGCCGCTCGACGGTCTTGCTGATCAGGGCCTCGAGCTTCGGGTCGTCATAGGCGCCGCCATAGGACGACAGGATGCGCTCATGCTCGCGCTCGCTCGTGGGCGTCTGCTGCACCACGCGGTTCGGCTTCACCGGTGCCGTCGCTGCCGTCGGCGTGGCCTGCTCGAACCGGCCGATATTGCCGCAGGCCGATAGCGTCAGGGCGGCGCAAACGAGCGCCGGCGCAGCCAAAAGGCGGCGGCCAGTCCCCTCTTCACGCCGTCCTGCGCGCTCAATCACGTCAAAAACTCACAAATTGTCCCGTAAAAAGACCGGGGCAGGGCCCCTGGATTTCTTGAGTCCCTTGGGCCTCTAGTTCCCGCCGAGCACTTCAAGCTGCCCCACCCGGAGCAGTTCGATTCGCGGCCCACGTCGTGCTTCCACCCAGCCTCGTACACGAATCTTACGATTTTCCAGAGACTTGGGCGCAAGCCCGGCCGCCTCGAACGCGGGGACTATGCGCCTTGAAATAGTCGCAGCAAAGTCCTGAGTCCAGTTTCGACCGAAATTCAGGTAGGTCGTCGCGCCCGCCTGACGCACGGACAAAACCCTGCCCTCGACCACTGTAAAACGCCCGATCCCGGTCAAAATATCGGCGGAACTTTCGGCGTTTTTTATGACGGTGGCCTCGGCCCAGGTTCCCGATCGGGCGGCCCTGGCCTCGGCCTCGGCCGCCATCAGCGCCGTAGCGCAGTCCTTGTCGGCGACCTCGGATGACGCCACAGCGAGGCCCTGGCGCAGCAGCTCGCTTTGCACGGGCTTCTCACTGCCTTCGAGGAATGCGTAGGCCGGCTGCCGGCCATAGCGGTCCGGCGTGTCGTCCTGTCCGCGCAGCGTCACCTCGCGGCCGACCAGCAGCGCCGTCAGTGCAGCGATGGCCTTCGCCCTGTCGGCCACCTCGATGCCGGCGAGCTTGACCTCACGGCCGTCGTCGAGCCGAAGGCTGCGCGCATCGACGATGGCGGCGACGCGACCCTCGCCCTGAACCTCGAAATTGCAGCCAGTCGCTTCGGCGCGTGCGCTGCACGCGCCGATCGCGAGGACGCATGTTGTCATCATCACCGCCCACGGACGGCGACGCCATGCTCTATCGCGTGGAGGCGTCATGCGGCACTCGTCACTTCGGCGCGCTCCGCTCGGAGCGTGGTCGCCAACAAGGACAGTCTGACGGAAAGATCGCTTCGGGGCCACCACAAGCGAAGCGAAATCGCATCGAGGGATGCCATCGTTGATTCGGTGGTCAATTTTTCTGCGGCGCTTCTCATCGTGTGCACAGGCGAGATTCGTGTTTCACATCAATGCGTGCCTGTCGCGGGACCAACTCGTCTTCACCGCCCCTCGTTGTGACGAAAATTGCCGTCCGATCGTGCGTCGAGCGGCTCTCACACCCGTCAACCTTACCCATTCATCATCTCAACTCCGTGCGCGGAATGAGAATTCGTTATTGTTGCCAATGGCTTGCGGCGCAAGGTAACTGTTCGGCAATTTTTTGAAAGGGCGACCGATTGCGGTCGCTCACGCATATTGCCGAGGTCCTTGTGTCGAATCCCGTTGTTCTGACGCTGACGACCAGCGATCCGCTCCACGATTATCTCCAGCTCTACAACGCGATCTCGGCGATCAGCGTCGGCGGCGGACTAGCGTCGTCCAACACCGACTACGTCATCAACTTCTCGACCTCCGGCAGCGCCCGCACATTGCAGCTGCTCGACGATCTGCCTGCCATCAACCTGATGAGCGGCTCGACGCTCACTTTCGACGGAAACTCCGACTACAACAATCAGCTCGGCGGACAGGACTACAGCGACGTCATCGACGCGCGCGGCTATCAGGGCTTCGTCGTCATATCAGGCACGGTGACGTTCAAGAACCTCACGATCGTCAACGCGGTTGCAAGCGGCGGCAATGGCGGGGTCGGCGGTGGCGGCGGCGGCGCGGGTCTTGGCGGTGGCCTGTTCGTCGGACAGAACGCCAACGTCACGCTGAACAATGTCAATTTCGGCAGCAACACGGCCAAGGGCGGCGATGGCGGCGTGGTCGATCCAGCCGGCGGTGGCGGCGGTGGCGGCGGCATCGGCGCCGATGGCG
>NZ_JBXEJO010000050.1:0-73347 GCF_056837965.1 Bradyrhizobium ferriligni | reverse complement strand
GCGCGGTCCTGTTCCTCGCGAACGATCTGCTCGATCTTCTTCAGCACCCGGAAGCCGAGCGGCAGCCAGGCATAGATGCCGGCCGCCTCCTGCCGCATCATGCCCGCGCGCAGCATCAGCCGATGCGAGACGATCTCCGCCTCTTTCGGGTTTTCTTTCAGGATGGGCAGGAAAAACCGCGACAATCGCATGGCGTTACTCGGGAATCAGGAAAGCGTGGGAAGAGCTGCAGTGAAACCGGATCGGCTGTGAAAACACAAGGCCGCCAAATAAGAAAAACCCTTCAAATCAGGCGATTTTCGGCCATTTGAACGAATTGCGTCCCATCGAAGCGCCGAGCGCGCTGACCGCGGCTTTACCTGACCTCGAAATCGTCTTCCAGCGTCACTTTCTTGAAATCGGTCACCAGGGCGTCGATCTGCATGTGCCAGCGGCCCGGTACCGGCAACGGCACCTTGCGCACGTGCCAATAGCCATCGGCACCGCGCGCGGCGGCGCGTTCCATCGGTTCGATGCCGCGCTCGGGCAGGCTCAGCGTCAGCGTCGCCTCCTTGGCCGCAAACGGGCTGGCATCGCCGTTCATCAGCTGCAGCACGAAGTCGTTCGGCCCGACCTTGCCCGGCGCGATCAGGACCTGGAACATCGCGGCATCGGTGTGGATGTGGACCGCGAGCGGAACATCGCTCGACATCGCCAGCACGCGCGGCGGCGGCGTGAAGCGCCATAATGCGACGAGGCCGAGAATGGCGATCATCAGCACGAATTCGAGCGCAATCGAGCGCTGCAGCGGCCGTGTCCGATGAGACTCGCGCGCGATGGCCGGCGTGAACACCGACCGGTTCAGCGCAGCGAGCCCGAGCAGCAGCGCCACCAACGCCAGTTTCGCAACCAGGATGTTGCCGTACCCGGTGTCGATCAGCGCGTGAAAACTTTCGAGCTGGACGATCGCGAGCGCCAGGCCCGACAAGGCGATCAACGCGACGACCGGCACCGCGAGCGTCGAAAAATGCCGCAGCACCTGAAGCAGCGAATCCTTGCGCTGCCAGGCGAGTACCGCGAGCGGCGCCAGCGCGCCCATCCAGAACGCCACGCCCACGCCATGGATGAACAGCGCGGTTCGCGTCAGCCATTGCGGCGGGGCCGTGGCGGCGTGGCCGCTGACCGCAAACGACAACCCGACACAGATCATTGCGATCGCAGTGCGGGTGAAGGCTGCACCGAACGACGGGCTGCGCCAGGCGATCGCCGCGATCAGCATCGCGGCGATCGCGAGCAGCAGCGCGGGAAACAGGCTGGTGCCGGCGGCGCTGGCCCATGCCGCCCACGTCACGATGCCCGAGAGCGGCAGGTTCAACAGGTCGACGCCCTGCAAGCCAAGCGACGCGATCGCGCCGACAAGGCCGATCTTCAGCGACCACATGACCAGCCGTTCGCCGGCCGGGCCCTGCCCGATCCAGGCCGCAAAGAACACACCGCCGACGCCGGCAAACAGCCCCAGATAGAGCCCGAGGCGCGCCAGCAAGATCAACACATGGAGCACGCCGTCGCTTGACGGCGCCGCCGAGCCGGTGACGACGCCGATCGAAAACAGCAGCGAGCCCGCGACCGGATGGCCATCCTGCGACACCACACGATAGCTGACCACCTGCGTGCCCTTCGGCAGGCCCGCCGGCAGTGTCACCATCACCGACTGGTCGACGGCGCGGATCGCGACGTCGCGCGGCTTGCCCGCAGCGTCGAGCAGGCTGACCGCAGTCGGCGCCACCGCTTCGTTGAAGCGGAGCACCACCATCTTGGGTGCTTCAGCCACCACACTGCCGTCGGCCGGTTCAGCGCCGATCAGGACGGCATGCGCATGTGCTGAGGTCGCAAGACACAGCGCCACGAGCAGCGCTGCGAAGTTTGCGACCAGCCGCATCGCTTACGACTTCGGCAGCAGCTTGACGCCGGGCGCCGGTGTCTTGCTGCCATGGTCGTGCCCGCCGCCCTGCTCGTCGGCTGGAATATCGATCCAGCGGCTGACGCCCTGCTCGCACTCCTGCACGACCGGAAAGTACAACGTGGTGTTGGGCTTCAAGGTATCGGTGAGAAACGTCTGCATCACGAACTCGTCGTAGTTCTGGTCCGCAAGCTTGCCACCGCTCCAGGCGACTTCCTTGACGCCCTCGGAAAGCTTGGCGCCGTGATAGTCGTATTGGGCGGCGTATTTGCCGGTGACCGTATCGAGAGTCCAACCCGCCTTCGGCATCGGCTTCACTCCGATCACGCCCTCCGGAATCTGCACCCGGATCTTGATCGTCGCCGAGCCCGCGCAGCCATGCGGCACGGCGAACACCGCCTTGTAATACGATCCGACCGCCGCCTGCTTTCCTTCGAGCGTGATATGCGCGATCGCCGGCTGCGCTGCGAGCAGCGCCGCCGCGGCAATGAGGAGCGTCTGTGATCGCATGGCGCCCTCACATCTTCTTCATGTCCATGTGACCGGAATGGTCGCCATGGCCGGAACGATCGCCGCCGCCCGGCGCCTGCGCGCCGACGGCCTGCACGTCAAGCGAGACCGAGACCTTGCCGGCCTTTTCGAATTCGAGCGTGACCGGCACCTTGTCGCCCTGCTTCAGCGGGCTCTTCAGGTCAAACATCATCAGGTGATAGCCGCCCGGCGCGAGCTTCACGGTCTTGCCGGGCTCGATGGTGAGGCCCTTGTCGAGCGCACGCATCTTCATCACGCCATTGTCCATCGACATCTCGTGGACTTCGATCTTGCCGGCAACATCGCCGGAGCCTGACACCAGCCGGTCGGGCGTCGTTCCCTTGTTCTCGATCGTCAGGTAGCCGCCGCCGATCTTGGCGCCGTTCGGCGTTGCGCGCGTCCAGGCCTGCGTGATCACGAGGTCGCCGGCCTTGACGTCCTCGGCACGTGCGGACGTCGACACGAGTGCAGCGGTCAGCGCTGCGAGGGCAAGGATGCGAGGGAGCGTCTTCATGGCGACGGATTTCCTTTCAAGTTGAAATTCAAGTGTCATCGAGCTGCTGCCGACTGGGCGCTGGACCATTTGTCCAGATCGGCAATTTCGGCCGATCCTTCGATCGTCGTGATCGTTCCATCCCGCGCAATCAGCATGGTTCGCGGGATATCGCCTTGCCAGGCCGGATCGATCTCAAATCTCAACCGCTCGGCAAAGCCGTCGTCGAAAATCCAGTTTTCGGCCGCGCCGAGGCCGGCGCGATCCAGCATCGATCGCGTCGCCTCCGGTAGGTTGGGAACCAGATCCGCGCTGATCGTGACGACATCGATTCCGGGATGATCCTTCATGAACTGGCCAAGCTGCGGCAGCTCGACCTTGCATGGTCCGCAGGTTACTCCCCAGAAGTGCACCAGGGTCGGATGACCGGCATGCGCATGCAGCAGCTTTTGCCAGCTGCCGCGTTCGAACGGCTTTGGCGCGCCCTCTCCCGCCGCCAATGCGGACGGCAGCGTTGCGAGCAGGACCAGCGCAGCGAGCAGATGACGCTTCATGGTTCGCCCTCGACCGCTTGAAAATGGTAGCCGTCGGCCTTCGTCATCCACGACAGATAGGTCTGCCGGCTGTCCGAGACGAGCAGCGGATGGTCGGAACTGTCGGCGGTGTCCGAAATCACCGTTGGCTTCGACCATGTCGCTCCATCGTCGCGCGATGTCATGAGGTCGACCGTCGTCTTCTGCCCGTCGAATTCCTTCCAGGCCATGACAAGCCCCTGCGGCCCCGCGATAATCTGCGGCCGGGATGGGCTGCGGTTTGGCTGACCGACCGGAAGCGGATCGGAGAAGGTTTTGCCGCCGTCGCGCGATCGCGCATAGAACAATCCCTTGCGCGCCTTGCCGTTGGTGTACCACGTCACATGGTAGGTTCCTTCGGGCGATATGGTCAGGCTCGGACCGTGATGCGGACAGGCCGCGATCTGCCAGTCGTCACGGCTCACCCGGTGTATCTCGCCGGGCGTGGCCAGGTCGGAGAACGTCACGATCGCATGGTCGCGCACGCCGCCCTCGAAGATGTTCCGGAACACGATCACCGGGTGGCCCGCGCCATCGAACGCCAAAGCGAGGCGGCAGCATTCGCAGGTGTTGTCGGCGACGAGCCGCGCGTCGGAATAGGTTGCTCCGCCATCTCCCGATGACGCGAAAAACAATCCGGCGCCGTCATATTTCTGGCCGCGCTGCTGCGCCGGCACGCGGTTGCGCTTGTCGAGCCACGCGGCAAACACCGCCCCCGCAGGATCGAAACCGATCGCCTCGAACCGTTGGCTCTCATTGCTCGCGGTGATCGACTTCGGCGCATCGAAGCTGCGTCCGCCATCGGTCGATCGCGTGGTCAGCACCTGACCATTGAAGTTCTGATCGCGGAAGATCGAGAAGGCCAGAGCGACGTTGCCGTTGGCATCGATCGCAAGCTTCGGCCGCGCATCCGGTCCCCAATCGAGATTGAGCCGCTCCCGGGTGACCCGCACCGGTGTGGAAAAGCTCTTGCCCTGGTCTTTTGAGCTCGCGACGGAGATCTGGCCTCCGGCCATCCACGCCAACCACAATGTCCCATCCCGCTCAAAGGCGGGCGTGACCTTGGTCGCGCAGCGCAGGTCCGTCTGTTCGCAGGCCGCTTCGGAGGCGTGCTGATGGCTCATCTGTGCGACGGCAAGGCTCGGCAAGGCCGTGAGCATGAGCGATGCAAGCAGCGTCAGGGCGACCGGTTTGCGATAGATCATCGATGCGCTCCTCATTTGAACGCAATTTTCATGCCCGCCACGAAGGCGCGCGGCGATCCGGCATAGATCGAGTTGGTCGAGTTCGCCAGTACGCTCGCGGGATTTTGAATGCCTGCCGCGGTCACCGAATTTGAGATGTTGTTCGCCGACGCCACGTAGGTCCGGTCGAAGACGTTCCTCACCTCGATGTACAGGTTCAGCGCCTTGAAATAATCCGAGACGAGATCGGTCTTGTAGTGCAGGTTGAGGTTGACCAGCTCATAGCCCGGCGCCTTCAAGAGGTTGGCGTTGTCCATGTAGAAGCTGTCCTTCCGCTGGACTTCGACGAACCCGCCAAGTCCCTGCAACGGACCCGACAACTGGTCGTAGCCCAGCCGCGCCGTGAGCTCGTTGGGTGAGATGCCGGGGATCTTGTTGCCGGCACGATTGAAGCTGAACACCGCGCCATTCGTGATGTTCTCGACGTATTCGGTGTAGACCTCGTCGAGATAGGTGTAGGCCGCCGAGAACCGCCAGCCCGGCAGGAATTTCCAGTCGGCGGCCAGTTCGACGCCGCGATGTTCCGAGCGCGGCGCGTTGAACGTGTAGGAGATGCCCGCAAGCGGCGTGGCCTGGGAAACGAGCTCGTCCTTGAAGAACTCGTAGAAGCCGGTGACGCTGAGCTTGAGCGCGTTGTTCGGTGTCCAGTCGGCCCCGACGTCGTAGCCGAGATTCTTCTGTGTCCGCAGCTGGGTGTTATTGCCCGAGGCGCCGCTCGGCAGGACGAACAAATTGCCGACCTGCGGCGTGCCGTATCCGGTTGCCACCCGCCCGCGGAATTGCCACTCGCTGTTCACCCGGTAGAGCAATGCGAGCTCGGGCGCGGTATTCTGGAATTGCCGGTCCGCCGTCGTGATCGCCGTGGTCGTGGTTCCGGCCGCGCCGGCGTAGCTGTAGGCGGTGTTCCGGCCCGTCAGACTGGTGGTCTCCCAGCCAATGCCGGCAACGGCCGTCAGCGCAGACGTGAGCTTCAATTCCTCCCGCGCACGAACACCGTAATTTGTCGTTGTGCTGAACAAATTGCTCGACAGGCTCCCGAGCGTCGCATTTCCGCCCGGCATCACATTGCGCGTATCGCTTGACGCGGTAAGCGTATTGTAGAAGCCGCCGAAATAGGTCGTCGAATCCAGCCCGAAGATATCGCCGCGTCTGACGACGTCGCTCATGTAGTTGTAGGACGGGAAGTCGCCGATCGCGCTCGTCGATCCCGTCGGCTGGTTGATGTTGCGGTCATCGAAGACGAACTGGTTGCGCCACGTGGTCTGGTTGTCGAAGTCGTGCTCCCAGCGGCCGCCGACGATGGTACGGCGGTCGTCGCGCCCGAGGCCGGCCTGAACCGCGGTCTCCCTGTCGGTTCCGGCCGCCGCGTTGAATCCGTTGTTGAACAACGTCACGGTGGCGCATCCCGGCGCGGCCGTCGCGCCGGTCGTGCAACCCTGCTGGAACGGGTTCTGGTAGAACTGGTTCAGCGAAGAGCGGATCGGCAGGCGCGTCGTCAGGTCGTTGTTGATCAGCTTCACCGTGAAGCGGTCGTCCGGCGTGACCTGCAGCGTGCCGAGGAAATTGACGGTCTGGGTGTTGAACCAGCTGTTGCCGATGTAGCCGTCGCCGCGCGTGTCGCTCGCGAACAGCGAGGCCTCGAAATTGCCGACCTTCTTGCCTGCGGCGAGATAATTGTTGAGGTAACCGAAGCTGCCGCCGTCGACGCCATACTCGATGCCTTCGATCGTGCCGCCCGGCCGGGTCCGGAAATTCAGCGCCCCACCAGTCGCATAGTTGCCGTAGAGCGCCGAGGATGGCCCGCGGACCACGTCGATCGCACCATAAGCATGCGGATCGATCAGGTCGCTGCGCGACAGGCCGTCCGGCTGGGTCACCGGGAAACCGTCGTCGAAGATGACGAGGTTGCGGATGCCGAAGCCGTTCCGCGCATTCGACCCGCGGATCGAGATGCCGAAATCACGCGGGCCGTTACCCTGCTTGATCGAGATGCCCGGACTGTCCCGCAGCAAATCGGCGACGGAGAACGCCGGTCGGTTGTCGAACTGGCTGCGGTCGATGGTGGTCTGCGTCTGGCCTGTGGGCGCCCGGTTCAAACCGTCGCGGATCGCGGCAAGCGTCTCCCCCGGCCTCGCGCCGGCCGCCGTCACGGCCGGCACTGTCGTCGGCTTCGGTGGCCGCCGGACCGACGCCGCACGAACGCGCGGCTTCGCCGCCGCCGGCTTGGCGCGCACCGCCGTCCGGGGCGCCTCGACGGTGACGGAGGGTAGCTCTGTGCTGGGCGCCTGGGCTTCGGCAGCGGACGGCAATGCGCAAAGCGTCGCGCCCAGCGCGAGCACGCTTGCCGCTTCCAGCGGATGATAGCGAAACATGGATGAATCCTGACACCGGGCTTCGGCCGGCTTGCTCAAGGGCACTTGCCGGCGCGGGACGCACCGGCAGCGACAAGGTCGTCAGGAAAACAGCGGCGGGGCGCGGGCTTGCGCCGAAAGGCCGGCGCGCGAACGATCGAGATCAGTGGCGAAATCAAGCCAGGCGATCCGGCTCGGCAGGCGTTCGACGGCCTGGGCCGCAACTTGCGGGCTATCAACCGGCGCACCGGTCTGCAGCACGCTGCACGCCGAGCAGCAGCCGTCATGGGCGTCGTGACCGGTCTGGTCACCCTGCCCTGCTCCGGAGCCGGCATCGCCGTGGCAGATGGTGGCGGCCGCGAGCGGATCGGACGCGGCAAGGCTCGCCGCCCAGCAAGCCCCGATCGGTGCAAGAATCTGCACCAGCAGGGCAACCAGGACGATGGGCAGAAAATTCTTCAGCCGCCGGCGCATCGCAAAACCATCCGGGACGGAACTAACCACCATGAGCGCCGGAAGTCGAGATCGCCGACGCGTCCGGTTTCTTCCAGCCGGCGGAAATAGCCGAGCGTGGCACATGCGTCACGGCGACTCCGAAATCAGTCGTATCCCCTTACCCTGTCACGTGTTTTACATCTCCCGTCACAACCGCCAGTGGAGCCATCCCAATCATTTCGCAAATTGCTCGAAAATTGAACAATCGTTGCCGAAAATGATGACAAGCCTGGAAAGATAGTCTACCAATTCTGGCTCAGGCCAGCCGCGAGGTGTGTCCTGGTGGTCCAAGTCTCGGGAGGAGCCCGACGCGCACAAGCAGCGTCACCCCATCAATCAAGATCAAATCGAATTTTTGGGGCAAATAGGGTCGACACAATTTTTGGAGCAGGGCTTTCAGCCCTGCTCTTTTTTTATGTGATGATCGCAATCCGCTATGACTCCATCATCGAATCCGATCGAACGCAGCTTTGAGCTCGCAGCAGCGGCTTGCGGAGATCTGACACCGTTCGTGTATCGCCGCCTGTTTCGCGAACATCCCGAGACGCAGGCGATGTTTCGCACCGAAGGCAGCGAGCCTGTGAAAGGCTCGATGCTGCAGCTGACGATCGAAGCCATCCTCGATTTCGCAGGCGAGCGCCGCGGACATTTTCGCCTGATCGAATCGGAAGTGTTTTCGCATGATGCGTACGGCACGCCGCGCGAATTGTTCGTCGCATTCTTCGCGGTGATCGCGGACTGCTTGCGCGACATTCTCGGCGAGCAATGGTCCGCGGATATCGATGCTGCGTGGCACAAGCTGCTGCGCGACATCGAAGCCATCGTGCTGCAGCAGAAACATCTCGTGGACGAGAGGCCGTAGCGTCACCGTTCCGATTGTGACACACTCGCTTTATCCGCGGCGCGTGCAATAGACGCCGACGGTCAGAAAAACGAAGAGGGAGCAAGCAATGCCAGGGACCGACAAGGGGATGGACAAGGCGTCGACGACGCGGCGCGACCTTCTGCAAATGGCGGCGGCAGGTGGAGCTGCGGCCGGCCTGGTCGGCGGGATGGGCATGACGACGTCCGCACTCGCCGCCGAAATGGGACGCTCGGAAAAGCCGCTGAAGGCGGCGTTCTCCAACGCCGGACTGCAGGCGACGTGGTGCGCACAGGGCAAGCAGGCCGCCGAGTTCTGGGGCAAGCTGTTCAACGTCGAGGTGACCTGGTTCGACGGCCAGCTCGATGCCGTCAAGCAGCGCGCCGCGATCGACAACATGGCGTCGCAGAAATGGGACTTCGTCGCCATCCAGGCGTTCGGCATCGGCACGCTGACCCAGCCGGTGCAGAAGATGATCGACGCCGGCACTCCCGTGATCGACATGGACACGCTTATTGCTCCTCTCGATCAAATTAACGTCCACTCGTTCCTGGCGCCCGACAACGAGTTCATGGGCGCCTCGGTGACCCAGGCGCTGTGCAACGCGATCGGCGGCAAGGGCAAGGTCATCATGACCCAGGGCGCGCTCGGCCACACCGGCGCGCAGGGCCGCGCCAAGGGCTTCAACTCGGTCATCAAGCAGTTCCCGAACATCGAGGTGCTGGATACCCAGCCCGCCGACTGGGACGTCTCCAAGACCGCCCGGCTCTGGGAAACCTATCTGACCAAATACTCGCAGATCGACGCCGCCTTCTTCCACAATGACGACATGGCGCTCGCCGCCTACAACATCATGAAGGCGCGCAACCGCACCAACATCCTGATCGGCGGCGTCGACGCCATGCCGCCGGCGATCCAGGCGGTCAGCGAAGGCCGCATGTTCGCGACCGTCCGCAATCCGTCCTGCCGCATCCATGGCGGCGCGATCGTCGCGGGCGTCGCCGCCGTGGTCGGCGGCGAGAAGAGCGGCCAGGGCATTCCGAAGAACGTCGTGACCGATGGTCCCGTCGTGACCAAGGCCAACGCCGCCGGCATGCAATGGATGGAGGATCACTTCCTGATCTGAGCGGGCCTCATGACGCAGGGACGCTCGGCGATCCTCGAGTTGCACCAGATCACGAAGGCCTTCGGCGGTGTCGAAGCCCTTCGTGGGGTCGACTTCGCGCTGCACGCCGGCGAGATCCATGGTCTCGTCGGCGAGAACGGCGCCGGCAAAAGCACGCTGATGAAGATCATCGCCGGCGTGCACCCGGAGTTCTCCGGCCGCTTCATGCTGGACGGCAAGGAAACCCGTTTCCGCTCCACCCGCGACGCGCACGCCGCCGGCATCGGCATGGTGCATCAGGAGCTCAGCGTCGCGCCTGATCTCACGGTCGCCGAGAACGTGTTCCTCGGCAACCAGCCGACCAACCGCCTCGGCTTCGTGCAGTGGCGGCGGATGGCGCGCGAGGCCGGCGAGCAGCTGGCACGGTTTGGCATCGACGTCGATCCGATGACGCGGCTCGGCGATTTGCCGATCGGCCTGCAGCAGCTGATCGAGATCGCCCGCGTGCTGTTCTCCGGCGCACGCATCATCATCCTGGACGAGCCGACCTCCGCCCTCTCGCCACCCGAGGTCGAACGCCTCTTTACGACGCTCCACAAGCTGCGCGACCAAGGCACCAGCATCGTCTTCATCTCGCATTTCATCGAGGATATTTTGCGAGTCTCCGACGTGGTGACGGTGTTCCGCAACGGGCGGAAGATCGCCGAGACGGCGTCCACTGATACCACCAAGGGCGCGCTGATCGAGGCCATGATCGGCCGCGGCGGCGAGGCGCTGGAGCACAGCTACACCGATGACCTCATGCTCCCGCAACCGGGCGGCGGCGCGGCGGTGCTGAAGGTCGATCAGCTCTCGCTCCGCCGCAGCCTGCAGGACGTCTCGTTCGAGGCCCGCTCCGGGGAAGTGCTCGGCATCTACGGCTTCATGGGCTGCGGGCAGCTGGAGCTGTCGCGCATCCTGTTCGGCAAGCTCCGGCCCGACGGCGGAACGCTGGTGGTCGACGGCGCCGCCAAGACCTTCCGCAGCACCGCAGCAGCGCGACGGGCCGGCGTTGCGCTGGTGCCGGAGAGCCGGCGCGCCATGCTGTTCCACCAGGAGCCGGTCTACAAGAACATCTCGATCAGCATCCTCGAGCGGATCTCCTCGCTGCTGCTCAAGCCGGTACGCGAGCGCGCGATCGCCCAGCGCCAGGTCGAGCAATTGCAGATCCGGCCGCCGGTCGTCGGCCTCGATCTCGGCATGCTGTCCGGCGGCAACCAGCAGAAGGTGGCGCTGGCGAAATGGCTCGCCTACCCGCCGCGGGTCCTGGTGCTGTGCGAGCCGACCCGCGGCATGGATGTCGGCGCCAAGAACGACGTGATCAACATCGTGCGCGATCTCCGCGCCAGGGGACTGGCGATCATCGTGCTGTCGACCGAGCCGGAGACGGTGCTGTCGCTGGCCGACCGGATCCTGGTGCTGAAGCGCGGCGCGGTGGTGCGCGAATTCGCGGGCGAAGCGGTCAGCAAGGACCGGCTGCTGGAGGCCGCCTAGAGCATGATCCGGAAAAGTGCGAAGCGGCTTTCCGGTGAGATCATGCTCAAACAAACAGAGAAAGCATGATGACCACCTCATCGCGCTTGATGGAGAGACATGATGGCAAGCAGTGACGGCGCGACTGCGCGAGCGGATCACCAGCGGTCGCGCGGGCTGGCGCCCTTCCTGCGCTCGCAGATGCGCAACATCGCGCCGTTCCTGACGCTGATCTTCCTCAGCGCGTTCTTCGCGATCGCGAGCCCATCGTTTGCGACCATCGACAATGTCGGCAACATCCTGACCCAGGTGTCGGTCACCGGCATCATCGCCGTCGGCCTCACCTTCGTGATCCTGTGCGCCGAGATCGACCTGTCGATCGCCAGCATCGCCAACGTCACCGGCATTGCCGTGGCGTACTTCACGCTGCAGGAATCCTACGTCAACATCGCCAATGTCCCGATGCCGGGCATCGTCGCGATCCTGCTGGCGCTGGCGCTGTGCGCGCTGCTCGGCCTCGTCAACGCGCTGGGGCTGACCATGATCGGCATCCCCTCCTTCATCATGACGCTGGCCATGATGCAGATCGCGGCCGGCGTCTCGGCACTGCTGGTGCGCGGCCAGATCGCCTACAAGGTGCCGGACCTGATCACGACGCTGGGCTCGGGATCGATCGGCGGCATCCCCTGGATCGTGATCGTCGCGGCAGTGATGCTGCTCGGCGGCCATCTGGTGCTGACCTACACGCGCTTCGGCCGCTACGTCTACATGGTCGGCGGTAACCGCGAGGCCGCGGAATTTGCCGGCCTCAACGTCAAGCTCATCCTCGGCAGCGTGATGGTAATCTCGGCGGTGTGCTCGGGGATCGGCGGCATGCTCGGCGTCGCCCATTTCGGCAGCGCCCAGCAGAACGAGTTCGATACTTATCTGCTGGATTCGATCGCGGCCGTGGTGGTCGGCGGCACCAGCCTGTTCGGCGGCCGCGGCGGCATCGGCAACACCATCGTCGGGCTGTTCGTGCTCGGCGTGCTCAACAACGGCCTCGACCACGTCAATATCGACAGCTTCCTGAAGATCCTGATCCGCGGCCTGATCCTGCTCGCGGCGCTGATCATCAACGTCTACGCGCAGCGGCTGCGGGAGCAAGCGGCGGATTGATAGTGGAGCGGAGCACGTAGCTCTCACCTCTCGTCGTCCCGGCGAAGGCCGGGACCCATAACCACAGGGTTGGGTTGTTGAGAGCAGGCTGTGGCCCCAGCGTCGGGCAACAATTTGCATTCGTGATAATGGGTCCCGGCCTTCGCCGGGACGACGCCGAGTATGTGTCGCTTGTGAGTCAAACATTCGCATTCTCGCGACATGAATTGCCCGAGCTTTGCTGTTCGTTTCACCCTCTGAAAGCAGAGGGCGCAGGGAAAGCCGGGTGCCGATCGCACCCATGGGCCCCGAGCAATGGGTAGAAAGCTCGGGGGTAGGACCACAGGTGTAACCGGAAACAACCCGGCTTTCCCTGCGCGATGGGTTACGGCTTACTTCGTGCTCTCCCCGGCGAGACTGGGCTTGCTTGTCACCGTCTTCGCAACGCGCACCGCGCAATCGGAAAAGACACCTGCCGCTAGGGCGTCAGGACCACACGACTTCACCGTCCGCCTCATGCGCGTTCGTCAACTGCGCACTCCGCGTCCACCGCATCTCGACCCGCGTTCGTCACGACCGCGAAGCGCCCCTCGTGTCGGGCGAGACGGAGGGATTAAATATCTGAGTTGGGGTCCACGTCAAGATAAAATTCTGAAAACACGAATATCTCCACCCCCGCTACCTGGCGAAATCCGGCTGCCAGTGGCGCAGTTCGCGCGCGGCGTAGGTGACAGCGCCGATTGTCGTGTAGGACGCCGCCTCCAGCATCATATTGCGGGCGAGCTTGAGGGCCCGCGCCTCGCAGATCGCGCGCTGCTGCTCGTCGGCGATCCACTCGAAATCGATGTTGTGCGCGAGGCCGAGAATACGGCGGACGGTCTTGGCTGCGGCGAAGCCGACGGTGTCCTGGAACAGCCGCGCCATGTAGGCCTGCCGTTCCGCCTCCAGCCGTGCGGCGCCGGCTTCGCCCGTGAACAGCGACGACGGATAACCATCACCCTTCGCCTCGTTGCGCCACAGCGCGAGAAATTTTCGCGAGAACCCGGCCCAGACGCCCTCGATGGTCTCGAGCAGCCATGCCTCGAAAGAGGCACGGTCGCCCGGCGCGCGCTCGTGGCCGGCGGAGGCGAGATAGGCCATCAGCAGATTGCCGATCACCGCGCCGATGTCGAAGCCCATCGGGCCGTAGAAGGCGAATTCGGGATCGATCACCTTGGTTTCGCTCTCGGTGACCATGATCGAGCCGGTGTGCAGGTCGCCATGCAGCAGCGCTTCCGGGCTCGCCATGAATTTCAGCTTCAGCCTGCTGATCGCGACATGCAGGTCGAGATCCTCGCGGAATGCCGCGGCCGTGGCGTCGAGATACGGCGCGGTCCAGCGGTTCTGCTCGGCTGTGCGGTAGGGATCGGTGAAGATCAGGTCCTCGGTGATCTTGCAGAGCGCATGGTTGCCGGCGAAATCGGCGATGCCCTGCTTCTTCTCCGCGGCCGACAACGCAAGGTCGGACGTGAAGAACAGTGTTTGCGCCAGGAAGGTCGAGATATCCTCGACGAAGCGAGGGTACCGCGTGGCCTCGATCAGGCCCTTGCGCATGATGATATGCGGCTCGAGCAGCTCCATCGCGGTGAGCGCGAGCGGCGCATCATGATGCAGCACCGCCGGCACGAGGTTTGGTGCCAGCCGTGCCTGATGCACCAGCGCCATGTGCTCGTAATGCGCCCGTGACAGCGGCAGCGGCCAGCTCTCGCCGACGAGGCGCACATAGGGCAGCGCCTGCTTGACCGCGATGCCGCCGCTTCCGCCCTTGACGATGAAGACGAGGTTGAGATTGCCGTCGCCGACCTCGCTGATCGACCAGTCCGCCGGCGCGCCGCCGAGTTGCGCGACGATGGAAGGAATGTTCGCGAGATAATCCCGCAGATCGGCTTCCCGCAGGATTCGATACTGGCTCTGCCCGGAGCCCGGCTGGGCCTGCAGGTTCATCGTGGTCGCCTCCTCCGCATTGCAAGGGCGAGGTTGATCCCCGCTCCATTGGCATCAGTTTCTAAAACAGCATCCCCATCGGTACGTAGCCCGGGTGAGCGAAGCGATACCCGGGAAAGTGATCCCGCATGTCGCTTCGCTCATGCGGGCTACTTCTGATCCGACGAAAACTGCGTATCAGAACGGCATCCCCATCAGTTTCGACAGCCGCTCGATCGAGAGATAGCCGGAATGATAGGCCCACATCGCGATCGCGAAGATCACGGCCGAGATCAGCGTGGTCCACAGCAGCTTGCGTCCCATCCGCGCCAGGATTGGGGCGCCGGGATCGGTGCCGGGCGCGCCGACGCCGTCCTCATGCTGGCTGCGTATGCCGAACGGCAGCGTCAGGAACAGCACGAGCCACCAAAGCACGAAGTAGATCGCTAGCCCTGTGGAGATCTGGTACGCCATATGGCCTCAGGCCTGTTCGATCTCGACCAACGCGCCGGAAAAGTCCTTCGGGTGGAAGAACAGCACCGGCTTGCCATGCGCGCCGATCTTCGGCTGGCCGTCACCCAGCACCCGCGCGCCCTCGGCGATCATGCGGTCACGGGCCGCGATGATGTCGGGCACGTCGTAGCAGACATGGTGGATGCCGCCGTCGGCATTGCGCTCGACGAACTTCGCGATCGGCGACGCCTCGCCCAACGGCTCGATGAACTCGATCTTGGTGTTCGGCAGCGTCACGAACACGGTGATGACGCCGTGCTCCGGCAGCGGCACCGCATCGGAAATCTCGGCATTGAAGGCGGTGCCGTAGATCTTCGCAGCCTGCTTGGCGTCCTTGACCGCGATCGCGACGTGATTGAGCCGGCCCAGCATCTCTTTCTCCCTTTAGTTGAGCATGATCTTTTCGGAAAACCGCTTCGCACTTTTCCGGATCATGCTTAGGCTCAAACCGTCAGAACGTGCACGACGCAGATCGGCTTCTTGCCCCATTGCTCGTTCAGCGCCGCCCGCACCGCGCGCCGCACCGATTCCCCCAGCGCGTCCGGATCGCGCCGCCGCGGCTTCGGCAGGCCCTCGATCGTCGATACCACCACATCGAACACGATGTCGTCGAGCAGTTCGCCCGCCGCATTGTTCTCCGGCATGCCGACCAGATCAACCTCGGGATCGTCGACGAGCTCGCCCTGCTCGGTCATGGCGATGGCGACGAAGGCGCAGCCGGCAAAGCCCATCCGCCGCCGCTCCACCACGGCACGCGACTTGGCGTCCTCCAGGATGGTTCCGTCCTTGTAGAGCCGGCCCGCCGGCACCTCGCCGACGATGCCGGGCTCGCCGGGCCCGAGCTTGACCAAGTCGCCGTTGCGGCAGGTCAGGACCTTGGGCACGCCGGCGGCGCGCGCCAGCTTGGCGTGTTCGGCCAGATGCAGCGCCTCGCCATGGACCGGGATCAAGAGCTGCGGCCGCACCCAGGAGATCATGTCGCGCAGCTCGTCGCGGCGCGGGTGGCCGGAGACGTGCACCAGGTGCTCGCGGTCGGTGATGATCTCGACGCCCTGCATGACCAGGTTGTTGATGATCGAGCCGACCGCCTTCTCGTTGCCGGGAATGGTGCGGGAGGAGAAGATCACGGTGTCGCCCTTGTTCAGGGTGACCTGCGGATGGTCGTCATTGGCGATCCGCGCCAGCGCCGCGCGCGGCTCGCCCTGGCTGCCGGTGCACAGCGCCAGCACCTTGTCGGCCGGGAAATGGCCGTAATAGTCGGCGCTGCGGAATTTATGCGAGCCGTCGAGATAGCCGCATTCGCGCGCCACCTGCACCACGCGCTCCATGGCGCGGCCGACCACGACCACCTCGCGGTCGGCGGCGTTCGCGGCGTCCGCCACGGCCCGCACCCGGGCGACATTGGAGGCGAAGGTCGTGACCGCGACCCGGCCCTTGGCCGCCTTGACCAGCTTCTTGATTGTGGCGGCGACCTCGGTCTCCGACGGCGAGCGCCCGTCGCGCACCGCATTGGTGGAGTCGCCCACCAGCGCCAGTACGCCTTCATCGCCGAGCTCGCGCAGCCGCCGCTCGTCGGTCGGCTGGCCGATGATCGGGGTCGGATCGATCTTCCAGTCGCCGGTATGCAGCACGGTGCCGACATCGGTCTTGATCGCCAGCGCGTGCGATTCCGGAATCGAATGCGCGACCGGGATGAACTCGACATTGAACGGGCCGATATCGACCCGCCCGCCCGACGGGATCACCGTGACCGGGATTTTTGGCGGGTTGCGCTCGGCGGCGCATTTGGCCTCGAACAGCGCCGCGCTGAATTGCGTCGCGTAGATCTTGCAGCCGAGCTTCGGCCAGAGATCGATGATGGCGCCGAAATGATCCTCATGGGCGTGCGTCAGCACGAGGCCCATCAGATTGTTGCGCTCCTTCTCGAGGAAGCGGACGTCGGGCATGATCAGGTCGATGCCCGGCAGATGCTCCTCGTCGCCAAAGGAGACGCCGAGATCGACCGCTAGGAAGGAGCGCTGGTGGCGGTTGCCGAGGCCGTAGATCGACAGGTTCATGCCGATCTCGCCGACGCCGCCGAGCGGCGCAAAGGTGAGCTCCTCGGGACGCGCCATCAGTTCACCCTCACCGAGGCTGCGGAGCCGAAATAGACCTCGCCCGCCGTTACGGGCAGGCGCTCGCCATCAGCGGTGCGGACGATCAGGCAGCCGGTATCATCGATGGTGTCGAACGTGCCTTCAAGGGTCGCCGAGCCGGTCTGGACCGCGACCTTCTCGCCGAGACCAGCCGCGCGCTCCAGCCAGAGCCTGCGGATCTCGGGGAAGCCGCGGCCGTCGTCCCAGATGCCGCGAAACTCGACCCAGGCGTCCGACAGCGCGGCAAACAGCTCCTCCGCCCCGATCTGGACGCCCAGCGCCGCGAGCGATACGGCCGGCGTCGGCGTCCCCTCGGGTGCTGCGACGACATTGGTGCCGATGCCGACCACGACCGCCAGCCGGCTCCCGATGGCCTCGGCCTCCAGCAGGATGCCCGAAAGCTTCTTGCCGTTGGCCAGCACGTCGTTCGGCCATTTCAGGGTGAACTTCGGGCTGTCCGGCCCGAGCCGCAGCGCCGCCTCGATGCTGACCTTCCGCAGCGCGGCTTCGAGCGACAGCCCGGCGGCAAAGCCGAGGGTGGCGGCGACTGCCGGCTGGACGTCCGTCACTTCGAGGATCGTGCTGGCGAGATTGCCGCGCGGCGCGACCCAGACCCGCTGCCGCCGCCCGCGGCCCGCGGTCTGTTCCGGCGTCACGAACCACATCGGCCCCTGCTCGCCGTCGCGGGCGCGCAGCATCGCCTCGGCATTGGTCGAGCCGATCTGATCGAAGGCGGCGAGCCGGTAGCTCGCCGCTATGGCCCGGGGCCCGAGCGTGAAGGTCATGTCAGCGTTATGCGCATGATTGGTTCCGAAAGCCAGCATCCCGATTTCGGAACCGCATGCGTCAAAATAGTGATTTGGCCGCCGCCGTGGCCACGCTCACCAGCGGACCCGGATAGGCGAAGAAGAAGATGTTGAAGATGCCTGCGACCGCCAGCACGGTGCGCAGCTCGACGCGGACCGGGTCGAGCTTGCCGAGCGGCTGGTCGAAATACATCACCTTGACGATCGACAGATAGTAGAACGCGCCCACCACGCTGGTCAGCACGCCGATCACGGCGAGCGTGAACAGATTGGCCTTGATCGCGGCGACGAACACGTACCACTTGCCGAAGAACCCGGCGAGCGGCGGCACGCCGGCCAGCGAGAACAGCAGCATCGCGAAGATGAAGGCGAGCAGCGGGTTGGTGCGGGACAGGCCGGCGAAATCGCTGATCTGCTCCAGCGCCTGGCCGTTGCGCTTCATCGCCAGGATGATGCTGAAGGAACCGAGCGTCATCGCGACATAGATCGCGATGTAGATCAGGACGCCCTGGGCGCCCTCGACCGTGCCGGAGGCGAGGCCGACCAGCGCAAAGCCCATATGGCCGATCGAGGAATAGGCCATCAGGCGCTTGATGTTGGTCTGGCCGATCGCGGCGAACGAGCCCAGCGCCATCGAGGCGATCGCCACGAACACCAGGATCTGCTGCCACTGGGTGACGATGCCCGGGAACGCGGTCAGCGTCGCGCGGGTGAACACCGCGAGCGCCGCGACCTTCGGGGCGGACGCGAAGAACGCGGTCACCGGCGTCGGCGCGCCCTCATAGACGTCCGGCGTCCACATGTGGAACGGCACCGCCGAGACCTTGAAGCAGAGGCCGGCGAGCAGGAACACCAGGCCGAACACGATGCCGGTGCTGCCGGTGGTTGCCGCCGCGGCGATGCCGGCGAAGCTGACCGTGCCGGTGAAGCCGTAGATCAGCGAGGCGCCGTAGAGCAGCATGCCTGACGACAGCGCGCCAAGCACGAAATACTTCAGGCCCGCCTCGCTCGACTTGGCGTTGTCGCGCTGGCTGGCGGCGACGACGTAGAGCGCAAGGCTCATCAGCTCGAGGCCGAGATAGAGCGAGATCAAATCGCCGGCCGAGATCAGCACCATCATGCCGAGCGTCGACAGCAGCACCAGGATCGAGAACTCGAAGTTGCGGCTCGACGGCTGGGACAGGTACTCGGTCGACAGGACCAGGGTCGCCGCCGAGGCGATCAGCGCGAGGACCTTCAGGAAGCGGGCGAAGTCGTCGACGATGAAGCTGCCGCCGAAGGTCACGAGCTTGCCCGCCGGCAGCCAGAGCTCCAGCACGCCGGTCAGCACCAGGAGACAGATCGCGAGCGCCGTGACGAGCCGCGTCGTCCCCTGCCCGCGATAGGCTCCGATCATCAACAGCACCATGGCGCCGACCGCGAGCACCAGCTCCGGCAGCACCGGCTGCAACTGATAACCTGCACTGGAAAAGCTCATGACGAGGGCCTTACTGGACGGTCAGCGCGGCTGCCTTCACGGCAGTCACGGCGGTTTGGTAATTGTTGACGAGCTGCTGCACCGAGGCGGCGGACATGTCGAGCACCGGCTTCGGGTAGACGCCGAACAGGATGGTCAGCGCGATCAGCGGGAACAGCGTCACGCATTCGCGGAAGGTGAGATCCTTGATCGACATCAGCGACGGCTTGACCAGCGCGCCGAACACCACCTTGCGGTAGAGCCAGAGCGCGTAGCAGGCCGACAGGATCACGCCCGTGGTGGCGAAGAACGCGGTCGGCAGCGAGATCTTGAAGGTGCCGAGCAGCGTCATGAACTCGCCGACGAATCCGCTCGTGCCCGGCAGACCGACATTGGCCATGGTGAAGACCATGAAGGTCAGCGCATAGAGCGGCATCCGGTTGACGAGGCCGCCATAGGCCGCGATCTCGCGGGTGTGCATGCGGTCGTAGACCACGCCGACGCAGAGGAACAGCGCGCCGGAAACGATGCCGTGCGAGACCATCTGGAACATGCCGCCGGCGACGCCCTGCGTCGTCACCGCGAAGATGCCCATGGTGACGAAGCCCATATGCGCGACGGACGAATATGCGATCAGCTTCTTCATGTCCTCCTGCATCATCGCCACCAGCGAGGTGTAGATGATGGCGATGACCGACAGCACGAACACGAACGGCGCGAAGTCGTGCGAGGCCAGCGGGAACATCGGCAGCGAGAAGCGCAGGAAGCCGTAGCCGCCCATCTTCAGCAGGATCGCGGCCAGGATCACCGAGCCCGCCGTCGGTGCCTCGACGTGCGCATCGGGCAGCCAGGTGTGCACCGGCCACATCGGCATCTTCACCGCGAACGAGGCGAAGAAGGCCAGCCACGCCCAGGTCTGCAACGACCGCGGCACCGCGGTGTGCATCAGGGTCGGGATGTCGGTGGTGCCGGCGTTCCAGTACAGCGCCATGATGGCGAGCAGCATCAGGACCGAGCCAAGGAAGGTGTAGAGGAAGAACTTGAACGACGCATAGACCCGGCGCGGGCCGCCCCAGACGCCGATGATCAGGAACATCGGGATCAGGCCGCCCTCGAAGAACAGGTAGAACAGCACGAGGTCGAGCGCCGAGAAGGTGCCGACCATCAGCGTTTCCAGGATCAGGAACGCCATCATGTATTCGCCGACGCGCTGCGTCACCGACTTCCAGCTCGCGATGATGCAGAGCGGCATGATCGCGGTGGTCAGGATGATCAGCGGCAGCGAGATGCCGTCGACGCCCATGTGATAGGTGATGCCGGTGGCGAGCCAGGACGCCTTCTCGACGAACTGGAAGTCGGTCGAGGCCGAATCGAAGCGCGCCACGAGGATCAGCGAGATCGCGAAGGTGATCAGCGTGGTCCACAGCGCGATCCAGCGCGCCGTGCGGCTCGCGGCCTCGTCACCGCCCCGCGCCAGCAGATAGACCAGGATCGCACCGACCGCCGGCAGGAAAGTCGTGACCGAAAGGATGGGCCAGGTTGTCATTTACTGGCCTCCCAAGCCGAACATGAACCAGGTGATCAATCCGGCCGCCCCGATCAGCATCGCGAATGCGTAGTGATAGAGATAGCCGGTCTGCAATTTCACGACGTTGCGGGTGACGTCGAGCACGCGGGCGGAGACGCCATCGGGACCGAAGCCGTCGATGATGAAGCCGTCGCCCTTCTTCCACAGCGTGTAGCCGAGCCACTTCGCCGGGCGCACGAAGATCCAGTCGTACAGCTCGTCGAAGTACCATTTGTTGAGCAGGAACTGGTACAGCATCGGCTGCTGCTGCGCGAGCTCGACCGGCAGATACGGCCTGCGGATGTAGAACAGATACGAGATGAACAGGCCGAGCGCCATCATCACGGTGGGCAGCGGCGCAAGCCAGCCCGGCATGTGCTCCATGTCCTCGAGGATGTGCGGGTTCATCTTCACGGACTCGCGGAAGAACTCCTCGACGCCGTGCGGGTTGACGAACAGCTCCTTGAACGGCAGGCCGGCCAGGATCGAGCCGGCGGCGAGCACGCCGATCGGCACCAGCATCCACACCGGGCTCTCATGCGCCGCCTCGTAGTGCTTCTGGTCGTGCGGCTCGCCGAAGAACGTCTTGAAGATCAGACGCCAGGAGTAGAACGAGGTCAGGCCGGCGGCGACGATGGTCAAGAGATAGGCGTAGGTCGCGAACGGGTTATGCGCCGCATAGGCCGCCTCGATGATCGCGTCCTTGGAGAAGTAGCCGGCGAACAGCGGGAAGCCGGTCAGCGCCAGGGTGCCGATGCACATCACCGCGAAGGTGTACGGGATCTTGCGCCACAGGCCGCCCATGTTGCGGATGTCCTGCTCGTGGTGCATCGCGTAGATCACCGAACCGGAGCCCAGGAACAGCAGCGCCTTGAAGAAGGCGTGCGTGAACAGATGGAACATGCCGACCGAATAGGCCCCCGCTCCCATCGCCACGAACATGTAGCCGAGCTGCGAACAGGTCGAATACGCGACGATGCGCTTGATGTCGTTCTGCACGAGGCCGATCGTGGCGGCGAAGAAAGCCGTGGTCGCGCCGAAGAACATTACCACCGCCTGCGCGGTCGGCGACAGCTCGAACAGCGGCGACAGCCGCGCCACCATGAAGACCCCGGCGGTGACCATGGTCGCCGCGTGGATCAGCGCCGACACCGGGGTCGGACCTTCCATCGCGTCCGGCAACCAGGTGTGCAGCAGGAACTGGGCCGACTTGCCCATCGCGCCCATGAACAGCAATAGGCAGGTCAAGGTCAGCGCGTCGACCTGCCAGCCGAAGAAGTTGATGGCCTTGCCGGTCAGCCCGGGCGCGGCATGGAAGATGGTCTCGAAATCGGTCGAGCCGACCAGCGCGAAGATCGCGAAGATACCGAGCGCGAAGCCGAAGTCGCCGACGCGGTTGACCACGAAGGCCTTGATCGCCGCGGCATTGGCCGACGGTTTCTGGTACCAGAAGCCGATCAGGAGGTAGCTTGCGAGGCCGACGCCCTCCCAGCCGAAGAACAGCTGCACGAGGTTGTCTGACGTCACCAGCATCAGCATCGCGAAGGTGAACAAGCTGAGATAGCCGAAGAAGCGCGGCCGGTTAGGATCCTCGTCCATGTAGCCGATGGAGTAGAGGTGGACGAGCGCCGATACCGTGTTGACCACGACCAGCATCACGGCGGTCAGGGTGTCGACCCGCAGTGTCCAGGCCACCTGCAGGTCGCCCGAGGTGATCCAGGGCAGCAGCACGACGCGCGCGTCATGGTGCATGAAGCCGACATCGACCAGCGTGAACCAGGACAGCGCCGCCGACACGAACAGCAGGCCGGTGGTGATCAGCTCGGCGAGGCGCGAGCCCGCCGCCGGCGGTTCGGAGACGTGGTGGTCGTCATGGCCTTGGTCATCATGGCCGTGATCGTCATGGGCCGCGGAGGCATGGGCATCCCCATGCGCATCGTCGTGATGGTCGACAGTGTCGCCGCTCGGGCAGCGCGCATGGGCACCGACCAGCGAGATAATGCCTGCGAGGATGGCGCCCAGCAGAGGCAGGAATACGATTGCCTGAACCATAACTGCGCCTAGCCCTTCATCAGATTGACGTCTTCAACCGCGATCGAACCGCGGTTGCGGAAATACACCACCAGCACGGCGAGACCGATCGCAGCCTCGGCGGCGGCCACTGTCAGCACCAAGAGCGCGAACACCTGGCCGACGATGTCGCCGAGGAAGGTCGAGAACGCCACCAGGTTGATGTTGACCGACAGCAGGATCAGCTCGATCGACATCAGGATGACGATGATGTTCTTGCGGTTGAGGAAGATGCCGAGGATCCCGAGCGTGAACAGGATCGCGGCGACCGCGAGATAGTGTCCGAGCCCGATCGTCATTTCACCCACTCCGCCGCGTCGGCATCCTGCAGGCCCTGCCCCGACGCCACCTTGCGCATCGCCATCGCCATCTCGGGCGTGCGCGCGTTCTGCACGTTGATGTTCTGCCGCTTGACCTTGGCCTTGTGGCGCAGCGTCAGCACGATGGCGCCGATCATCGCGACCAGCAGCACCATGCCGGCGAGCTGGAAGTAATGGATGTACTTCGTATAGAGCACGAGGCCGAGCGCCTCGGTGTTGCTGACATTGGTCGGGATCGCCGCGGTGATCGTCTTGGTCACGGCCGGGTTGATCACCCAGGCGCCGACGACGAGCAGCAGCTCGAACATGAAGATGCCGCCGATCACGATGCCGATCGGCAGATACTGGATGAAGCCCTCGCGCAGCTCGACGAAGTCGACGTCGAGCATCATGATCACGAACAGGAACAGCACCGCGACCGCGCCGACATAGACCACGATCAGCATCATCCCGAGGAACTCGGCGCCCATCAGGATGAACAGCCCGGCCGCGTTGACGAAGGCCAGGATCAGGAACAGCACGGAGTGCACGGGATTGCGCGAGACAATCACCATGACCGCCGAGGCCACGCAGACCGCGGCAAACAGATAGAAGAACAGCGCCGAAAGGATCATGCCCTCACCTCACCGGTACGGCGCGTCGAGCGCGATCGACTTCGCAATCTCGCGCTCCCAGCGGTCGCCGTTGGCGAGCAGCTTGGCCTTGTCATAGTACAGTTCCTCGCGGGTCTCGGTCGCGAATTCGAAATTCGGTCCCTCGACGATGGCGTCCACCGGGCATGCCTCCTGGCACAGGCCGCAATAGATGCACTTCACCATGTCGATGTCGTAACGCACCGTGCGGCGGGTGCCGTCGTTGCGGCGCGGGCCGGCCTCGATCGTGATCGCCTGCGCCGGGCAGATCGCCTCGCACAGCTTGCAGGCGATGCAACGCTCCTCGCCGTTCGGATAGCGGCGCAGCGCGTGCTCGCCGCGGAAGCGCGGCGAGATCGGGCCCTTCTCGAAGGGATAATTCAGCGTCGGCTTCGGCTGGAAGAAATAACGCATCGCAAGGAAGAACGCCGAGACGAATTCCGACAGCAGAAGCGAGCGGGCTGTTGCGTTGACATTGACACTCATGACGGCCTCACTTCGGCGCGATGCCGGCGAACTGCAGCACGCCGGCCACGATCACCACCATCGCCAGCGACAGCGGCAGGAACACCTTCCAGCCGAGCCGCATCAGTTGATCGTAGCGGTAGCGCGGCACGATCGCCTTCGCCATCGCGAACATGAAGAACATGAAGAACACCTTCAGGGCGAACCAGACGATGCCCGGAATCCAGGTGAACGGCGGCAGGTTGACCGGCGGCAGCCAGCCGCCCAGGAACAGGATCGACGCCAGCGCGCACATCGTGGTGATCGCGACATACTCGCCGAGCATGAACAAAAGATACGGGGTCGAGCCGTATTCGGTCATGAAGCCGGCGACCAGTTCGGATTCGGCTTCCACCAGGTCGAACGGCGGACGGTTGGTTTCCGCGAGCGCCGAGACGTAGAACACGACGAACATCGGGAACAGCGGCCACACATACCAGTTCAGGATGGTGAGCTGCGGCAGGCCGATCAGGTGCGCAAGCCCGCGGGTATTCTGCGCCTCGACCACCGCCGACAGGTTCAGCGAGCCGACGCAGAGCAGCACGGTGATGATGACGAAGCCGATCGAGACCTCGTAGGACACCATCTGCGCCGCCGAGCGCAGCGCGGCCAGGAACGGGTACTTCGAGTTCGACGACCAGCCGGCCATGATGATGCCGTAGATCGACAGCGACGAGATCGCGAAGATGTAGAGAACGCCGACATTGATGTCGGAGATCACCCAGCCGAGATCGAACGGGATCACCGCCCAGGCGGCCAGCGCCAGCACGCACGACACCAGCGGCGCGAGCAGGAACACGCCCTTGTTGGAGCCGGACGGAATCACCGGCTCCTTCAGCACGAATTTCAGGAGGTCGGCGAAGGATTGCAGCAATCCGAACGGCCCGACCACGTTGGGGCCGCGGCGGATCTGCACCGCCGCCCAGATCTTGCGGTCGGCGAGCAGGATGTAGGCAATCGCGATCAGGAGCACGACCAGCAGCAACAGGCTCTCCGCGACCATGATGATCAGCGGCCAGAGGAAGCCGGTCCAGAACGAGCTTGCGAAGAATTCAGCCATCAGGTCACGCTCACTCCGCTGCCGTCAGCATTCGGCCCGACGCCAGCCGCGAGCATTCCGCCATCACGGCAGAGGCCCGCGCGATCGGGTTGGTCAGATAGAAGTCCTCGACGGTCGGCTTGAATGCCGCCTTGTCGACGCTGCCGCCCTTGCCTGCCAGCGCCTTGACGTCGTCGGGCTTGCCGGCCTCGATCTGGTCGAGCCGCATCAGATGCGGATGGGCCTTGAACATCGCTTGCCGCAGCGCCTGCAGCGAGTCGAACGGCAGCTTCTTGCCGAGCACGTCGGACAGCGCGCGGATGATCGCCCAGTCCTCGCGGGCCTCGCCCGGCGGGAACGCGGCGCGGTTGGCGATCTGCGCCCGGCCCTCGGTATTGACGTAGATGCCGGACTTCTCGGTATAGGCCGCGCCCGGCAGGATGACGTCGGCGCGATGCGCGCCCTGGTCGCCATGGGTGCCGATATAGACCACGAAGGTGCCGTCCGGCGCCTTGATCTCGTCGGCGCCGAGCAGGAACAGCACGTCGAGCGTGCCGAAGGTCGTCATCTGCGCCGAGGTCAGCCCGCCCGCCGCCGGCGAGAAGCCGATATCGAGCGCGCCGGCGCGGGAGGCGGTATCTTGCAGCACAGCAAAGCCGTTCCAGCCGTCCTTCAGCGCGCCGACGTCGACCGCGAGCTTGGCAGCCTGCGCCAGCACGGCTGCGCCGTCATGCCTGGTATAGGCGCCGGCGCCGACCAGGATGATCGGGTGCTGGGCCTTCTTCAAGACGTCGGCAAAGGAGTGCTTGCCCGCCACGAGATCGGCCAGCGTATCGGTGCCCGCGCCGAGATAGTCGTGATCATAGGTGAAATCGGCCTTGGCGCCGATCATGCCGACCTTGAGCCCGCCGGTGCGCCAGCGCTTGCGGATCCGCGCGTTCAGCACCGCGGCTTCCTTGCGCGGGTGCGAGCCGATGATCAGGATCGCGTCGGCCCGGTCGATGCCGGCAATGGTCGGATTGAAGATGTAGGAGCCGCGGCCGGCCTTCGCGTCGAACGCATCGCCGCCCTGCACGGCGAGATTGACCGAGCCGAACTTCGCGAGCAGTTCCTTCAGCGCATACATTTCGTCGACCGCGGCGAGATCGCCGGCGATCGCGCCGATCCGCTTGCCGTCGCTGCGGCCGGCCCTGGCGGCGATCGCGGCGAAGGCTTCCTGCCAGGTCGCCGGCCGGAGCTGGCCGTTCTCGCGCACATAGGGACGGTCGAGGCGCTGCGTGCGCAGGCCGTCGACGACGTGGCGGGTCTTGTCGGAGATCCACTCCTCGTTCACCGCCTCGTTGATGCGCGGCAGGATGCGCATCACCTCGCGGCCGCGGGTGTCGACGCGGATCGCAGATCCCACGCCGTCCATGACGTCGACCGACTGGGTCTTGCCGAGCTCCCAGGGCCGCGCCGCGAAGGCGTAAGGCTTCGAGGTCAGCGCGCCGACCGGGCAGATGTCGACGAGGTTGCCCTGCAGCTCCGAGCTCAGCGCCTGCTCCAGATAGGTGGTGATCTCCATGTCCTCGCCGCGACCCGTCGCGCCCATTTCCGGCGCGCCGCAGACTTCGGCGGAGAAGCGGACGCAGCGCGTGCACTGGATGCAGCGGTTCATCGAGGTCTTGACCAGCGCGCCGAGATACTTGTCCTCGACCGCGCGCTTGTTCTCGGCGAAACGGCTGGTGTCGACGCCGTAGCCCATCGCCTGGTCCTGCAGGTCGCACTCGCCGCCCTGGTCGCAGATCGGGCAGTCCAGCGGATGGTTGATCAGCAGGAACTCCATCACGCCTTCGCGTGCCTTCTTCACCATCGGCGAACGGGTCGAAATCTCCGGCGGCTCGCCTTTCGGGCCCGGCCGGCAGTCGCGCACGGCCCAGGCGCAGCTCGCCACCGGCTTCGGGCCGCCCTTCACCTCGACCAGGCACATCCGGCAATTGCCGGCGATCGACAGCCGCTCGTGATAGCAGAAGCGCGGAATCTCTGCGCCGGCCGCCTCGCACGCCTGCAGCAGCGTGTACTCCGGCGGCACATCGATCTCTTTGCCATCGACGATGATCTTGCTCATGTCTGTCTCAAGTCTTTCCGAGCTTGCAGTCGGGCGGTGCGACGCTCGCGGTTTTCAATGAGGTCTTCACCCATTGCTGGGTGTCGGCGCCGTAGGTCGCGAGATAGGCAGGCTGCGCCTGGTTCTTCTCGCAGAGGAACGGCAGATGCGGTTTCAGGTCGTAGTCACACGATGCCTGCCATTCGCGCTTGTCTGCGAATGCGGCAAAGGTCTCCTCGCAGGCATAGAGGAAGTACGAGACAAAACTTTCATACTGGGACCGCTCTTCGCGGCCGCCGGCCTTGATGGCCTCGTAATCGGGCTGAGCGAATTTCGGATTCTGGAATGCGAGATCGGTGTAGCCGAGAAACGCCGAACGCGCGCTGGAGGCGCGGTTCGAGGTGCGGATTTCGTTGATCTGCAGCAGGATTGCACCAAAGCCGAGCAGCGCCACGGTCGCCTGCGCCATCTGCGCAAGCGTTCCGTATTTCTGCCACCATGCGGCCTGTTGCGTCATCGCCAGCATTACTCCGCAGCAACCATGTGCATGGGATCGCGCACGCCCTGATCGTCGAGATCGGCCTTGTGCGAATACTGGTCGATGCGCTCTTCGATCTCGTGACGGAAATGCGCGATCAGGCCCTGGATCGGCCAGGCAGCGGCGTCGCCGAGCGCGCAGATGGTGTGGCCCTCGACCTGCTTGGTGACCTCGAGCAGCATGTCGATCTCGCGCTTGTGGGCGCGGCCCTCGGCCATGCGGGTCAGGACGCGCCACATCCAGCCGGTGCCCTCGCGGCACGGCGTGCACTGGCCGCAGCTCTCATGCTTATAGAAATAGGAGATGCGCGCGATCGCCCGGATCAGGTCGGTCGACTTGTCCATCACGATCACAGCCGCGGTGCCGAGGCCGGAGCGCAACTTGCTCAAGCTGTCGAAATCCATCGGCGTGTCGATGATCTGCTCGGCCGGCACCATGCGCACCGACGAGCCGCCGGGGATCACGGCCTTCAGATTGCCCCAGCCGCCGCGAATGCCGCCGCAATGCTTCTCGATCAGTTCGCGGAACGGAATCCCCATCGCCTCTTCGACGTTGCAGGGCCGCTCGACGTGGCCGGAGATGCAGAACAGCTTGGTGCCGACATTGTTCGGCCGGCCGATGCCGGCGAACCAGGCGGCGCCGCGGCGCAGGATGTCGGGTGCGACCGCGATCGACTCGACGTTGTTGACGGTGGTCGGGCAGCCATAGAGGCCGACATTGGCCGGGAACGGCGGCTTCAGCCGCGGCTGGCCCTTCTTGCCCTCGAGGCTCTCGAGCAGCGCGGTCTCCTCGCCGCAGATATAGGCGCCGGCGCCGTGCGCGACATAGATGTCGAACGGCCAGCCATTGATGTTGTCCTTGCCGACCAGCTTGGCCTCATAGGCCTGGTCGATCGCCGCCTGCAGCCGCTCGCGCTCGCGGATGAACTCGCCGCGGATATAGATGTAGCAGGCATGCGCGCCCATCGCGAAGCTCGCGAGCAGGCAGCCTTCGACCAAAAGGTGCGGATCGTGCCGCATGATCTCGCGGTCCTTGCAGGTGCCGGGCTCCGACTCGTCGGCGTTGACGACGAGGTAGCTCGGACGGCCGTCCTTGGATTCCTTCGGCATGAAGGACCACTTCATGCCGGTCGGGAAGCCGGCGCCGCCGCGGCCGCGCAGGCCCGACGCCTTCATCTCGTTGATGATCCAGTCGCGACCCTTGTCGATGATCCCCTTGGTGCCATCCCAGGCGCCTCTGCGGCGCGCGCCCTCGAGGCCCCAATCATGCAGGCCGTAGAGGTTCTTGAAGATGCGGTCCTTGTCGTCGAGCATGCTCAAAACTTTCCGAACATCACCGATTGGCTTGCGAATAAGCGAGCCCGGCGGCGCAGCCGCCGAACACGATGGCCCACAACAGGCTGGATTCCAGCGTGGCGCTCAGGCCGTAGCGTTGCAGCAGGAACATGAAGCCCGCCGCGACAACGGTATGCAGGGCAATCGTGCGCCAGGCCTTCATTGCAGCGCCCCTCCCTGCCTTGTTTTCCTGCCCGTTTGCCAGCACCTGAAAGCCCGCCATCAGGTGGTTTCCTTCAACGTCGTCGGCCCGCCGGCGGGGGCCGAGAACTGACGGTCGATCTGCGGGCCCGGCTTCGGCGGATTGCCGGCGGCAAAGCCGTCGAGCACCTTGCCGAAGCTTTCCTTGGTCAGGTCCTCATAGGTGTCCTTCCAGATCAGCACCATCGGCGCGTTCACGCAGGCCCCTAAGCACTCCACTTCTTCCCATGAGAAGTTGCCGTCCTTCGACAGCTGGAAGGGATCGTGATGGATGCGATGCTGGCAGACCTCGATCAGGTCGGCGGCGCCGCGCAGCCGGCACGGCGTGGTGCCGCACACTTGCACATGGGCCTTCTTTCCGACCGGCGAGAGCTGGAACATGGTGTAGAAGGTCGCGATCTCCAGCATGCGGATATGCGGCATCTCGAGCAGGTCGGCGACGGCGCGGATCGCCGCTTCCGAGACCCAGCCGTCGTGCTGCTCCTGCACGCGCCACAGGATCGCGATCGCGGCCGAAGCCTGCCGGCCCGGCGGATATTTCTCGATCTGCTTCTTGGCCCAAGCGAGATTCTCGTCCGTGAACGTGAAGCTCGCGGGCTGCAATTCCTTCGGGGCAAGGCGGCGGACGGACATCGATCAAACTCTCATTGCGCGCGGTGCGGATGCGGACATCGTCACCGGTCGACCTCGCCGAACACGATGTCCAGCGAGCCCAGGATGGCGGAAACGTCGGCCAGCAGATGGCCCCTGCAGATGTGATCCATCGCCTGCAGATGGGCGAAGCCCGGCGCGCGGATCTTGCACTTGTAGGGCTTGTTGGTGCCGTCGGCGACGAGGTAGACGCCGAACTCGCCCTTCGGCGCCTCGACCGCGGCATAGACTTCGCCGGCCGGCACGTGCACGCCTTCGGTGTACAGCTTGAAGTGATGGATCAGCGCTTCCATCGAGCGCTTCATCTCACCACGGCGCGGCGGCGCGATCTTGTTGTCCTCGACCACCACCGGGCCCTGCCCGTCGGGTGCCTTGAGCTTCTGGATGCACTGCTTCATGATACGCACCGACTGGCGCATCTCTTCCATGCGGATCAGATAGCGGTCGTAGCAGTCGCCGTTCTTGCCGATCGGAATGTCGAAATCCATCTCGGCGTAGCACTCATAGGGCTGCGACTTGCGCAGGTCCCAGGCGGCGCCCGAGCCGCGCACCATCACGCCTGAGAAGCCCCACTCCCAGGCTTCCTTCAGCGGCACCACGCCGATATCGACGTTGCGCTGCTTGAAGATGCGGTTGCCGGTGAGCAGCCGATCGAGGTCGTCGACCACCTTGAGGAACGGATCGCACCACGCCTCGATGTCGTCGATCAGCTTCGGCGGCAGGTCCTGATGCACGCCGCCGACGCGGAAGAACGCCGCGTGCATGCGCGAGCCCGAGGCGCGCTCATAGAACACCATCAGCTTCTCGCGCTCTTCGAAGCCCCACAGCGGCGGGGTCAGCGCGCCGACGTCCATCGCCTGCGTGGTGACGTTGAGCAGATGGGAGAGAATGCGGCCAATCTCGCAATAGAGCACGCGGATCAGCTGGCCGCGGCGCGGCACCGTGATGCCGAGCAGCTTTTCCGCCGCGAGGCAGAACGCGTGTTCCTGGTTCATCGGCGCGACGTAGTCGAGCCGGTCGAAATAGGGAATCGCCTGCAGATAGGTCTTGTGCTCGATCAGCTTCTCGGTGCCGCGGTGAAGCAGGCCGATATGCGGATCGACGCGTTCGACAACCTCGCCATCCAATTCGAGCACAAGACGAAGCACGCCGTGCGCCGCCGGATGCTGCGGCCCAAAATTGATGGTGAAGTTACGAAGGTTTTGCGGCTGCTCATTCATGGCTTCGGCTCCGCCTTGGCCTTTTCGTCGCCGGGCAGCGGATAGTCCGCGCCTTCCCAGGGCGAAAGGAAATCGAACTTGCGGAATTCCTGGTTGAGCCGGACCGGCTCGTACAGCACCCGCTTCTCCTGGTCGTCGTAGCGGACCTCGACGAAGCCGGTTAGCGGGAAATCCTTGCGCAGCGGATGGCCGTCGAAGCCGTAATCCGTCAGCAGGCGGCGCATGTCCGGATGACCGGTGAAGATCACGCCATAGAGGTCGTAGGCCTCGCGCTCGAACCAGTCGGCGCCGGGGAAGACGCCAATGATCGACGGCACCTGCGTGGTCTCGTCGGCCTGGCCGCGCAAACGGATGCGCGCGTTCAGCGTCGGCGACAGCAGATGGTAGACGACGTCGAAGCGCTTCTCGCGGCTCGGATAGTCGACTGCGGTCACGTCGGTGACGTTGACGAAACGGCAGCCGGGATCGTCACGCAGAAAACGGGCGACCTCCACGATTCTGCCAATCTCGACGTCGATAGTGAGCTGATTGAACGCGACCGAGTGCGCCGTGGCCGCGCCCGGAAGCGCGCTCACGATCGTCTGCCCAAGGGCGTCGAGCTTGCCGTCGTCCATACCTGAAACCTTAGCGTTCGATCGTGCCGATACGGCGGATCTTCTTCTGCAGCAGCAGCACACCGTAAAGCAGCGCTTCCGCCGTGGGCGGGCAGCCCGGCACGTAGATGTCGATCGGCACGATGCGATCGCAGCCACGCACCACCGAGTATGAGTAGTGATAGTAGCCGCCGCCATTGGCGCAGGAGCCCATCGAGATGACGTAGCGCGGCTCCGGCATCTGGTCGTAGACCTTGCGCAGCGCGGGCGCCATCTTGTTGGTCAGGGTGCCCGCAACGATCATCACGTCGGACTGCCGCGGCGAGGCGCGCGGCGCGAAGCCGAAGCGTTCGACGTCATAGCGCGGCATCGAGACCTGCATCATCTCGACCGCACAGCAGGCGAGACCGAAGGTCATCCACATCAGGGAGCCGGTGCGCGCCCAGGTGATGAGGTCATCGGCCGCGGCGACGAAGAAGCCCTTGTCGGACAGCTCGTGATTGACCTCGAGGAAAAACGGATCATTTGCGCCGACCGGCTTGCCGGTCGACGGATCGAGAATACCCTTCGGGGCCTGCGCGATCGCCGGCTGCGAGGATGCGGCGGTGGGGCTCAATCCCATTCGAGCGCGCCTTTCTTCCATTCATACGCAAACCCGACCGTCAGCACGGCCAGGAACACCATCATCGACCAGAACCCGGTGGCGCCGAGCTTTCCGAACGCCACGGCCCAGGGGAACAGGAACGCCACTTCAAGGTCGAAGATGATGAAGAGGATCGCCACCAGATAGAAGCGGACGTCGAACTTCATGCGGGCGTCGTCAAAAGCGTTGAATCCGCATTCATAGGCGGACAGCTTTTCCGGGTCCGGCGATTGGAACGCGACCAGGAACGGTGCGATCAGGAGCGCCAGACCGATCAGGCTCGCAACTCCGATAAAGACCACAAGTGGGAGATAATTCTGCAGGATGCCGGTCATCGGCGAGGCCTTCTTGCTGCGGTTTCGGACGTGCCGCAGATTCGTTGATTGGAATTGTTCTTGAGGCTTTAGCGCAGCGCAACAGGGGGCGCAAGACAAGCTATTTTGACGCTTTTACCGTCCTTCCCGCGGGCTCTTGGCCTCATCAGGCGGATGCGCTTGCCTCCATGGGTAACGCCGCGACGGCCATCCTGTGCCCTGCGCTCTCCCCATATCAGCCCAGCCCCCGTTCGGCAGCGAGCATCTCGGCCGCGGTCAAGGTAAGCCGATCGATGTGTCCGAGCAGCAGCTCGAGATCCCCCGGCGCAAGCTGTTCCAGCAGGCGCCGGTTTCGCTCCTGCGCGCCGGCCACGATGGCATCATGGGCGGCCAGGCCGGCCTTGGTAAGAGAGACCAAAGTCTCCCGGTTGTCGCGCGGATTGGCCGACTTCGCCACCAGCTTGCGCGCCACGAGCTCGGCGAGTGCCCGGCTGATCTGCCCCTTGTCCATGCCGACGGCCTCGGCGAGCCGCACCACACTCATCGGCGGCCGCCGGCCGAGCGAGGCAACCAGGCCGAACTCGACCGAGGACAGGCCGGTCAGGCGCTTGTAGCGCAGCATCGCGCCGCGCCTGAGCAGGTTCGCCAGCACCATCAGCCGCGACGACATCATCGCGGTGATCGGCGCCAGTTCGGAATCGACAACGGCCTCCGGCGGCAAGGCCCTCTCAGTCCTGAGCTTCTCGGTCATCACCAACCTCTGCCAACAAAGCCGCGCGCTGCCAAGCTCAACGAGATCGTTGACATTGTCATCGATCTATCGTTGACTTGGTCAACGATAGATCAGCCGCCGGCGCCAGACCAGCGGCGGGGAGGACAACATGACGATCACCCAGCGGGACCGCGATCTCGGCACGGCCTATGCGATGAAGCCGTCCAGCACCCGGACCGAGCTCACCTCGGTCGGCCGCGGCACGCCGATGGGCGAGCTGCTGCGCCGGTATTGGCACCCGGTCGGCCTCACCGGTGACGCCACCGATATCCCCAGAAAAGTCCGCGCGCTTGGCGAAGGCCTGATCCTGTTCCGCGACCGGCATGGCCGGGTCGGCCTGCTGCATGCGCGCTGCTGCCACCGCGGCACCACACTCTATTACGGCAAGGTCGAGGAAGACGGCATCCGCTGCTGCTATCACGGCTGGAAGTTCGACACCGAGGGCCGCTGCCTCGAACAACCCTGCGAGCCCGACGGCGGCCTGTTCAAGGACAAGGTGCGCCAGCCCTGGTATCCGGTGCAGGAACGCTACGGCCTGATCTTCGCCTACATGGGGCCGGCCGAGAAACGGCCGGTGCTGCCGCGCTACGAGTGCCTGGAGAACATGGACGACCGCGAGTTCGTCGAGGCCGATGATTCCTCGATCGGCGGCGGCGGCCCTGCCGTGATCCCCTGCAACTGGCTGCAGCATTTCGAAAACGTCGCCGACCCCTATCATGTGCCGGTGCTGCACGGCTCGTTCTCAGGGCCGCAGTTCACCAACATGATGGCCTCGATGCCCGAGGTGAAGTTCGAGATGTCGCCGCGCGGGGTCGCGGTGCGTTCGATCCGCAGGCAGGACGACGGCAAGGTGTTCTACCGCGTCACCGAGGCCGCCCTCCCGACACTCCGCGTCGTGCCCAATCCGCGCGTCGCGCAGTTCGCGCGCGTCGAATCGATCGGCTGGACCTTGCCGATCGACGACACCTCGTTTCGCATCTACGTCGCCGGCCGGGTCAAGAACGCCGGCGATATCGGGCGGATGCGCTCGAAGTTCAACGACAAGTTCTGGTGGGACATGACCGAGGCCGAGCACCAGCAATTCCCCGGCGACTACGAGGCCCAGGTCGGCCAGGGAGCGGTGACGATCCATTCCGAAGAGCATTTTGGCCAGAGCGACCGCGGGATCCTGATGATCCGCCGGATGCTCTCTGACCAGCTCGAGGCCATGGCCAGCGGCCGCGACCCGATCGGGGTGTCGTTCGACGCCGACACGAGGCCGGTCGAATTCGAGGCAGGGAATTACATCCGCGAGGCGTAAGGCCCGCGCACAAGCAACAACAACAAAGAAGATCCGGGGGAGGAAGTCATGGTCGATGTCGCACCGCAAGCGGCCGCGCCAATACAAGCTGCGGCCGCGCCCTCGGCGCGCCGCTACTACGTCCTCGCCTTGCTCACGATCATCTACGCCCTCAACTTCCTCGACCGCACCATCTTCAACGTGCTGATCGAACCGATCAAGAAGGAGTTCACGCTCAGCGACACCACGATGGGCCTGCTCGCCGGGTTCGGCTTCGTGCTGTTCTATTCGCTGCTCGGCATTCCGATCGCGCGGATGGCCGATCGCCTTAGCCGCCGCAACATCGTCGCGGTCGCCTTCGCGTTCTGGAGCGCGATGACCTATCTCTGCGGCCTCGCCTCCAGCGTCACGACGCTGGCGCTGGCGCGGGTCGGCGTCGGAATCGGGGAGTCAGCGGGAACGCCGGCCTCGCAATCGATGATCGCCGATCTGTTCGACAAGAACGAACGACCGCGCGCGCTTGGCATCTACGCGATCGGCACCTATCTCGGCGTCTTCCTCGGCTATTTCATCGGCGGCTATGTCAACCAGCACTACGGCTGGCGGATGGCCTTCTTCGCCGCCGGCCTGCCCGGCATCGCGCTCGCCGCGGTCTTGTGGCTGACGATCGCCGAACCGAAGCGCGGCGCGATGGCCGAGACCTTCAAGGCCGAGCCGATCGGGCCGACGCTGCGTTTCCTGGTATCGCAGCCGAGCTTCGTCATCGTGCTGGTCGGCTTTTGTCTGACGACCTACACCAACTACGCCACCGCGGTGTGGATCCCGCCGTTCCTGGCGCGCATCCATCACCTCACCAGCGCCGAGATCGGCACCTATGCCGGCACCTTCAAGGGTCTCGCCGGCATGGCGGGTACGCTGATCGGCGGCCTCGTGGTGGCGCAGATCGGCCGCCGCGACGACCGCTGGAAGCTGTGGGCACCTGCGATCATGTCCGGTCTCGCCGGCCCGGTGTTCGCGCTGTGCATGCTGACGCAAAGCTTCACGCTGATGGTCGCGACGCTGGCGCTGACCTCGTTCCTGGTCGGCTTTCATCTCGGCCCGATCTTCGCGATCGCCCAGACCGTGGCAAAATCCAGCATGCGCGCGCTGGCCTCGGCGATCGTACTGCTGACCGCGACCTGCTTCGGCCAGGGCGTCGGCCCCCTCGCCGTCGGCATGATCAACGACGCGCTGAAAGGCACCTACGACGTCGATGCGGTTCGCTACTCGCTGCTGTCGGCCGCGCTCACGACGACGGCTGGCGCGCTGCTGTTCGTCTGGGCGGCACGCTGGATCCGCGCCGACATCGCGCGCGCGAGCTAGCACCCGTCTCAGCTGAGCCTGCGCGCGATGTCAGGCGGCGCTCACGTCAACTTCCCGGTATACTTCTCCAGCGCCGCCCAGGCGTCCGCGCCATAGGTCTTCTGCCACTGCGTGTAGAAGCCGGCCTTCACCAACGCGGCCCTGAACTGCACGGGATCAGGCTTGTTGAACGTCATGCCCTTCTCGGTCAGCTCGGCCTGCAGCGAGCGGTCCATCTCAACCAGATCGGCGCGCTCCTTCACCGCCGCGGCGTCGAACGCGGCATTGATGAGCTCGAGCAGATCGAGCGGCAGGCCCGCCATCGCGCGGCGGTTGCCGAGGATCCAGTAGCCGCTCCAGCAATGGTTCGAGAGCGCGCAGAATTTCTGCACCTCGTAGAGCTTTCCGGTGGAGACCTGCGCCAGCGGATTCTCCTGCCCTTCGACGATGTGGGTCTGCAGCGCCGAATAGAGCTCGCTGTAGGAGATGCTCGACGGCAATGCGCCGAGCCCTGAGAACAGCGACGTCAGCAATGCCGTCACCGGCACGCGGATCTTGAAGCCCTTGAGATCGTCGACGCTGTTGAGCTGCCGGCTCGACGACGAGGTGATCTGGCGGAAGCCGTTGTCCCAGACCTTCTTCAGCGGCACGACGCCGGTCTTCGTGATCGCCTCGCGCACGAAGTCGCCGACGCCGCCGTCCATCGCCGCCCAGACCTGGTCGTAGGACTGGAAGGCGAAGCCGATGCTGGGCAGCCCCGACAGCGGCACCAGCGTCGACAGCGTCATGCTGGGCGCCGCCAACAGCTCGATCCCGCCGGCCCGGACCTGCGACAGCATCTCCGGATCGCCGCCGAGCTGGCTGTTGGCGAACACCGTGATGTTGACCCGGCCGGACGACTGCGCGCCGACCGCCTTGGCGGCCTCAGTCAGGCGCATTGTTAGCGGGTGGGTTTCCGGAGTGTTGACGCCGAGCTTGAGATCGAACTCGGCGGCTGCAAGGACCGGCTTACCAAACATCGTGGCGGCAACTGCAGCAGAACCGGTTCCCAGTACCCGGCGGCGGGTCATTCTCATTGTTTTCATTATTGTTTTTCTCCCAAGCGCATGTCCGCGCTCAAGGCCAGTTTTAGCCGGCCGGCAATGTGACGCAAGGCACGGTGAAACCAATCCGCCCGTGGCACGAAACCATTTCCCGGAACTCACGAAACGATCCGGAAACAGATGGGGCTTACCAGTACCTGCCATAGACGGCGCACAGACGCCCGGAGGCGACCATGAACCACTCGATCCATTCAGCTGACCGCGCGACCCATCTCAAGATTGTGGTGGTTGCCCTTGTTGCGGGGATCGGGATTGCGGCGCTCGGCATTTCGGCCCGGAACAACGCGGATTTCACCCAGACCGCCCAGTCCACGCAGGTCGTCAAGGCCGGCAAACCGGTGGCGATCACCTCCTCGGGCACCTCGACGGTTCGCTAAGACACGTTCAGGCTTCGGCAGACAAAACGGCCGCCCTCGGGCGGCCTTTTTTGTTGGTCCTGATCGTCGCAAGCTCGGACCAGGATGGTGTGGCCTTTGCGAGCAAGTTCGGCTACGGCGATTGCCGGACCACCGAGACCGGGGCGCGCGCGATCGACGTGTGCAAGGTCGCAACCCGGCTGAGCGCCGCGAATGACTGAGCCTCGCCTCGCCGGCGACAACATTGCGAACCCACAGGATGCTTCCCGTACCGACGGGACGCGCCCTTTGCTCGGCCTCCCGGCATCGCTGCCGCTGGTGCTCGACCTCGACGGCACGCTGATCGCGGGCGACCTGCTCTATCTGAGCTTCTTCTCGATCCTGCGCCGCAATCCGCTGATCGCCCTGTCATGCGCCGCTTGGCTGACGCGCGGCCGCGCGGCACTGAAGCGCCGGCTCGCACAGCGCCAGCACATCGACTGGAGCCGGATCGAACTGCACGAGGACGTCGTCGCATTGGCCGAGCGCGAGAACGCGGCCGGCCGCCCCATCGTGCTGGCAACCGCGGCCGACGGGCTGCTCGCACAGAAGCTGGCGTCGCGTCTGCCCTGGATCGACCAGGTGCTCGCCTCCGACGGCGAACATAATCTCAAGGGCGCCAACAAGGCCGACCTGTTGCGGAAGACATTTCCCGGGGGCTTCATCTACGCCGGCGACAGCGCCTCCGACCTCGCGGTCTGGGCCCACGCTGCCGGCATCATCACCGTCAATGCCCGCGATGCCGTGCGCGCCGCCGCGGCCGGGCTCGGCAGGCCGACGCTGCATCTGCAGGGCCGCGCGGCCGCGGCGAAATCTTAATCGCGTCCTAACGTGGTCGCTCGATTGCAATCCGCTCCGCGACCCCAGTCTTAAAAGTTGTTCGGTTAAGGTCGGCGTCAACAGATGCGCAGGCCACAATGAATTTGCAGCAGCAAGTAATTTCAACCGGCTTCAAGATCATCTGCACGGATTGCGGCAGCCTGGCGATCAAGGTCGCCGATCCGGCGCACGCATCCGGCGACACCATAATTGAATGCCGCCGCTGCAACGCGGTGCGCGGCACGGTGGCGGACCTGCACAACCTGGCGCGGCACGGCCGCGACCTGTTCGAATTCTAACCGCGGCCCCGTCGATGCTGTCAGACCCGAAGGCAACCGTGCAGAGCGACGTTCCCTTGGATACGGTCTGGTCGATCCTCGAGGCCGCCAACGAATTGGGCGATACCCACACGGTTGACGCCTGCCGCCGCGTGATCGACGCCAATTTGCGCGGCGACGCGCCGGGACAATCCGACCTCAACGCGGTCGCCGCATTCTTTGCCTGATCAAGGCAACGTGTTGCCGTTCTGCGAATTCAATAAGGCGTCGCGGTGACGAATCGCCGGGCGGAAACATAACAACACAGACCGAGATATTGCTTTACTTGCTTCGTCCAGGGCCGACCGGCTAGCTGCTCGGCAGCTTTCGAATTCGGACGGACTGATGACATTGACGCGCGATGACCTGGCTGTCGGGGTCACGATCCCCGGGTTCTTCGTCCTCAGCGTCGTCTCGATGATCGCCTGCGGGCACGCATTCCCGGCGATGCATGTCTGGCGATCCGGCATCACCGCGCAGGCCGTCCTCGGCACCGCCATCATGGTCGCGTTCGTCCCGGCGTTCGTCGCGGCACGGTTCAGCTTCGGTTATCTGGTGGGCTTCTCGCTGCTGTCAGCCGTGTTCGGCTTCGTGTGGCTCAGCTTCTTCAGCGCGTTCGACTATCCGCACGCCATCGCCCGCTGGGCCATGATCGCCGCGCTGGCCGCCGCGATGATCCCCCTGATGCTGCAGAATATCCCGGTTTGGCGGCCCGATTTGTCTGATGCGGCCATCAAGCGCATCGCGGTTCTGCTGCTGGCGTCGTGTTTCGCCGTGTTGGTCGGCGACATCTCCTACGGGGCCAATCTTGGCAATCCCTATGGCGCAGCCCGCACCGCCGTCGTGCGGCCGGCGCTAATGAACTATCTCACCGGGATCATGATCGGCGCGGTCCTGCCCTACCTGTTCGCGCATTTCGCAGCCCGCAGGCGATGGATTCCGGCAGCCGGCGTGCTGCTGCTTGCGCTTTGCTTCTATCCCGTCGTCAACAACAAGACCGTGCTGCTGCTGCCGATCTGGTTGCCGTTTCTGTTCTGGCTGTACGGCCGGTTCGACCCGCGGCTGGCCACGGTGCTCGCATTTCTGATCCCGATGGTCATCGGCCTTTTGGCTTTCGTCATCCTCGTCGCCGACAAGAACTACTTCGTGTTCAGCGCCATCAATCTGCGCTTCGTCGCGATCCCGTCGCTCGCGCTCGATCAATACGCCGACTTCTTCGCGCACCGCGAGCTCACCCGGTTCTGCCAGATCACCGTCGTGCGATACATGACCGCCTGCCCGTACGGCGAACTCGGCCCGACGCTCGGAGCGATCTATCAGGACGGCAATTTCAACGCGTCCTTCCTCGCCACCGAGGGCATCGCGTCGGTCGGTCTTGCGCTCGCCCCACTGTCGGCGCTTGTCTGCGGCCTGATCCTGTCGGTGGGATCGATGGTCTCAAAGCACCTGTCGCCGCGCTTCATTGCGGTTTCGTCCGGCATCGCAGTCCAGGCGATCATGAACGTGCCGCTCACGACAGGCCTGCTGTCGAACGGCATAGCGCTGCTGTTCCTGCTGTGGTGGCTGACGCCCGAACAGCGGATGGCATTATCCGTCAGGCCCGAGCAGGCCGCTCAACCGGTCGGCGCCGTCGGCCTCGCGGCGTCCTGAGCTGTCGCGACACTCGCCAGGTGCAGTGAACGGGGAGAGCAAGCAACTGGTAACGGCACCGGCTCAGAGGGCCCGATGGTTCCGGGTCAAACACGCTGCTAAGTCATTGAAATGAATGGCGCGAGAGACGGGACTCGAACCCGCGGCCTCCGCCGTGACAGGGCGGCGCTCTAACCAACTGAGCTACTCCCGCGGATGCCGATCATCGGATTGATCCGCGCAGGACCGAGGGCATAAAGGCCCGCATCCGGTTAGTCAAGGACGTTGCGGATCCCTGCACAGCGTCGGCATTTTCGCGGCGCGGGCGCGGGTTGTCGCCTGTTTTCAGGGGAAACGGCGTAGTCAGCGAAGCCCCGAATCAAATAAGGCCTGATACGTCTGGGTTTCCTGTGGCCGGCCCGGCGCTGCCCGTTCCCGGAACCGGCGGTTTTCAGGACTTGTCCGGACGCACTTTCCCGACGCGAACGGCGCGCCATTCGCGTGAAAGCAGCAATCCAGCCATTCAGCAACGAGGAGGGCCAGACATGGCGAAGAAAGCAGCGACACCGGCGACGATCACGCTGAAGCATTTGGCGGCGGCCATCGCCGAGGAGCAGGAGCTGTCCAAGAAGCAGGCCGAGGCGATCCTGACCGACATGGTCACAAGGATCACCAAGCACCTCAAGAAGGGCGAGCGCATCAGGATCGTCGGCCTCGGCATCCTGCAGGTCCGCAAGCGCGCCGCCCGCATGGGCCGCAACCCGGCGACCGGCGAACAGATCCACATCAAGGCAAGCAAGAAGGTCGCCTTCCGCGCCGCCAAGGAGCTGAAGGAAGCCGTCTAGCGCCTTCTCTCTCCGTTAAGGCAAAGCGCCATTCCGGCTCGTGACGCGGCCCCGGAGTGGCGCTTTTCTGTTATTGTCCTTCGAAGCTCGCCTTGACGCGGTTTGCTCGCGCGAACCAACTTCGCCAAAGCGCATTGTTCCTTTTCCCTGTTTTTGCGCGGTTTTCATGCTGGCACCGGCTCTCGACTTCAAGCACACCGTCACCGAGCGCTTCCTGCGCTATGTCGTGATCGATACCCAGTCCGACCCGGATTCACCGACCTGCCCCTCCACCGAGAAGCAGAAGAATCTCGGGCGCCTGCTGGTCGCCGAGTTGCAGGCGATGGGAATATCCGACGCACATCTTGATCCGCACGGATACGTCTATGCGACGATCCCGGCCAACACCGACAAGACGGTGCCGGTGATCTGCTTCTGCTCGCACATGGACACCTCCCCCGACTGCACCGGCAAGAACGTCAGGCCGCAGGTCGTGAAGAACTACCGCGGCGGCGACATCGTGCTTCCCGCCGATGCCTCGCAGGTGATCCGCCCCGCCGAGCACGAAGCGCTGGCCGACCAGATCGGCAACGACATCATCACCACCGATGGCACCACCCTGCTCGGCGCCGACAACAAGGCGGGCCTTGCCGAGATCATGGACGCCGCGCATTTCCTGGTCACCAATCCGCAGGTCAAGCACGGCACCATCAAGATCCTGTTCACGCCGGACGAGGAGATCGGCCGCGGCGTCGACAAGGTCGACATCAAGAAGCTGGGGGCCGATTTCGGCTACACCATGGATGGCGAGACCGCCGGCCATATCGAGGACGAGACCTTCTCGGCCGACGGCGCCAGCATCATCATCGAAGGCGTCGCGACCCATCCCGGGTTCGCCAAGGGCAAGATGGAGCACGCGATCAAGATCGCCGCCGCGATCGTCGATCGCCTGCCGAAGGACACCTGCTCGCCCGAGACTACCGAGGGCAAGGAAGGCTTCCTGCATCCGGTCGCGATCTCGGGCGCGCTGGAGAACGCGCGGATCGACTTCATCGTGCGCGATTTCACCGAGGCCGGCCTGAAGCAGAAGGAAGCGCTGCTGGAAGACATCGTGAACGATGTCATGAAGGCCTATCCGCGCTCGACCTACCGCATGGAGGTCAAGCAGCAGTACCGTAACATGAAGGATGTGATCGATCGCCACCCGCAGATCGTGGCTTATGCGATCGAGGCGATCGAGCGCGCCGGCCTCACGCCGGTGAAGACCTCGATCCGCGGCGGCACCGATGGCTCGCGGCTGTCCTTCATGGGACTGCCCTGCCCGAACATCTTCGCCGGCGAGCACGCGTTCCATTCGCGGCTCGAATGGGTCAGCCGGCAGGACATGGAGAAGGCCGTGCAGACCATCGTGCACCTGGCGATGATCTGGGAAGAGAAGGCCTGATCAGGCCCGCGCCGTCACGATCCAGATCGCGCCGGGCAGCAGCACCGCATCGCCCTTGACGAACGGCGCCAGCGCCTCGCGCATCGAGGCGATCGCAGCAGCGCGCACCTCATCGGGGTGCCCTTCCAGCGCGCGGCTGGCCGGCCCGATCTCGAGCGCGCCCTGGATAGCGGCATCGATGCCGCGCCCGGTCGCGACATCGAGCTCAACCCGGCACGGCTCCATGGCAATGCCGGAGAAGCCGGCTTCGCCCAGGATCCGCTTCACCCGCGCCTCGGAGGCGAACGCGAACGGGCCGGGATCCTCGGGCCCGAGCGGCGGCAGTTTCGGCACGTGCTTGTAGACCGCAGCAAGCGGCGTCATGAAGAACGGATTTTCGCGCGGCTCCTGCCAGCAGGCAAAGGCGAGACGGCCCGTCGGCTTCATCGCCTTGTGCAGATTGGCGAACGACACCACGGGATCGGCAAAGAACATCACGCCAAAGCGCGAGGCCAACAGATCGAAGCTCTCGCTGACAAACGGATAGACGGTCGCATCGGCCAGCGCGAACTCGACCGGCAAACCCTGCGGCGCGCTCTGCCGCGCCCGCGTCAACATCGGCTCCGAGACATCGACGCCGAGCACGTGGCCAGCCGGCGCGACCTTGACCCCCAGCGCGAAGCTCGAGGCGCCGCTGCCACAGCCGACATCAACGACGCGTTCGCCGGCTTTCGGCGCGGCGCGATCGATCAGGAGGTCGAGCACCGGTTGCAGCACGATGTCCTGCGCGGCCTGCCGGGTGGCCCAGCGCTGACCGCCCGGCCCGTTCCAGTATGCGATCTGATCGGCGTTTTGCGGGTGGCCTGCGTTCATGCGATCCAAACCTTCTCAGGAAGCTTCCGTCGTCTCATGTTTGGGGAGAACCGCTTCGCACTTTTCCGGATCATGCCCTAGCAGCTCTCGCGCGTCGCGGCGCGCAGCATCGGCATCACCTGATAGGTGAATCCGGCATTGGCCTTGGTGACGGGATCGTTGGCGACGATCTCCTGCGGATCGGCATCGTCGGAGAGTTGAAGCACGCCGAGGCCCCAGATCCCTGCCGGATCGGCGACCGGCCCGAACACCAGCGCCTTGCCGGCTTGCAGCAGTGCGCCGCAATAGGCGACGTGCGCCTGCATGATGGCGGCTTCCTGCGGCGTCATGTCCTGCGGAAAGGTCGGGCGCGGTCCGGTCAATTTGCAGACGTAGTATTTCATCGACCCGATCCGCGCTCGGAGATTATTTGGCGGCTGCGCTCGTGGGCTTGGCCGGCTTCGGCTTCGCGGCATTCGCCTTGGGCGCGCCCTGCCCGTCGCTGCGCGCAATGCCCCAGGGATCGGTCGGCTTCTGATCCGGCACACCGCTGAGCGCACGCTGATAGGCGCGCTGCTGGCGCGCCTCGTTGGCCGCATCGGCCGGCGACTTCTCGACCTCTTCGCGGTAGCGCTGAACGTGATCCGACTGTGCGAATGCGGGTCCGGCAATCATGGTGAGAAGAAAAATCGCGGCGAGTTTGCGCATGCATCGAGTTCCCGGTTAGGCGGAGAGAATAGCATCGCTGCAGCGTCGGCATCAAACCTGAGCGCGTGACTTTCGGCACCTTTCGCGCGATCGGCCATCGAACGACACTTGCCACGCCAGCGCGGAGCAAGCGCGGTCCCGGCCACCCCATCCACCCCACGGTCGGGACCGCGCCCTCTCCACGCGTTCACCGAGAGCCGTGCAATCGCCTTGCTCCGTAGGGCTCATCAACCAGAGGCCGCTTTGCAGCTCGTGAAACACCGCGCCACGGTCATCCTGCGCGAGCATGTGCAAGCGGAGGCCGAGCTGGTCGGACGAGCCGCGGTTCTCACCGATGGAACCGCGGGCACCGTCGAGGGCGTGTTTCTGGACGAATCTCATGGGTTGCGCATCTCGATCAAGGGCCACATCGGGAAGTGGCCGATCGCGACCATCAGAATGCTTCAGCCATAGGGCTGGATCCAGCGCCTTTACCTCAACGGGCAAGCGCCGATGCAATTTCCCAAGCATCGGGAGAAGCATGCCCGCTCGGCGGACGGCTGGGCCGCTCGATAGGCTGCGCCTGAGGGTCGCGAATGGTGGGCGGTGAGAGGATCGAACTCCCGACCAATGGTGTGTAAAACCAGTGCTCTACCGCTGAGCTAACCGCCCTTGCCAGCGCGCCTCTTTAGCCTCGCCAGCCCTCAGGGCGCAAGGTCGCAAACGCCTCAATCTGTCAGCTCCAATCCTTGGGGCGCGCTGGCAATTCCTCGAGATCATTGATCCATGGCGCGGCGGAGCGGCACCAGACCTGACGTCGCGGGGGCAACTGGCCGCGCTGGCGAATGCTGCCCCAGCGGATGCCCCAGTCGTCGGGCCCGCCGTCCTCGCCACTCGTGAACAGCGGCGAACCGCAGTCGCCGCAAAAATGCTGGAAGCGGATCCGGCCGTTGTCGCCCCGCTTGCTGTAGATCTTCGGCACACCTGCGGTCAGCCGGACCTGTTCGGCGGCACAGATCACCGTGACGCGATAGGGCGAACCGGTCAGCGCCTGGCAGTCCGTGCAATGGCAGATCGAGACCCGTTCGGGGTCGATCTCGGCCTGATAGGTGATAGCCCCGCAATGGCATTGCCCGTCGATACGCATGTGGCGCGCTCCAATTCCGTCAAAACAAAGCAGCCGCCGTGGGCGCGGTTCCATCGTCCACGGCTCCGGCCCTCGGCCCGCCGCCTCTTTTGGCGGAGCAACGCCGGTATCCCGTACCCGCCTTGTTTGGGATACCATACCGGGATACGAAACCCGCCAGACCGAGATTCTGTGCCCGCCAAGGGGCGGCCAAAGGACGGCGCCATGTCGCAGATGCTTCAGATCCATGACCAGCTCCGGGAGATGATCCTGTCCCTCGACCTGGGCCCCGGCGAGCGGCTGACCGAGCGTTGGCTGGAGAGCCGGTTCGAGGGATCGCGCACGCCGATCCGTGCCGCGCTGGTCCGGCTCGAAGGCGAAGAGCTGGTGCGTCGCGACGGCCGCAACTGGATCGTCGCACCGATCGACCTCGGTGAGCTGGAGGCGCTGGCCGAGTTCCGGATTCCCCTGGAGACGACGGCGGTGCGCCTTGCCTGCGCGCGGGCAAGCGCGGCCGATATCGCCGGCGTCGAAGAAATGCTAGACGCCTGCCAGTCCGGCGCACCGCGCGAGGAATGGCACCGGGTCGGCACCGATTTCCATGTCGAGATCGCGCGGCTCTCCGGCAATCCCTTCATCGTCAAGGCAATCGCCGGCGCCATGACCCGGCTGTCGCGGGCGCGCTGGCTGGAAGTGTGGACAGAACCGTCGCGCGAGCAGGCCTGGCGCGAGCACCGGCGCATCCTCGGCTTCATCAAGGCCAACGATCCGGAGGCCGCCGCGCGCGAGGCCGCCGACCACATCACCGATACCCGCGATCGCCTGCTGCGTTCGCTCAACGAGGATCGCCGCGGCCTGCGGGCGCGCGGCTTCGCCGTCATCGGGCTGCGCTGACATGAACATCGAAGTCGATCGCGAAGCCCTGCTCGACGCGGGCCCCTGGAAACGCAATTTGATCGTCTGCGTGTTCGGCTCCTTCACGACAATCGTGGGGATGACGCTGCTGCTGCCGTTCCTGCCGCTCTATGTCGAGCAGCTCGGCGTGACCGATCACGCCGCGATCGTGCAATGGTCGGGCGTCGCCTATGGCGCAGCTTTCTTCAGCGCGGCGCTGACGGCGCCGCTGTGGGGACGGCTCGCCGATCGCTACGGCCGCAAGCTGATGCTGATCCGCGCCAGCCTCGGCATGGCGATCGCCATGTCGCTGATCGGCATGGCGCACAATGTCTACGAGCTGGTTGGCCTGCGGCTGCTGACCGGCCTGCTCGGCGGCTACGCCTCGGGTTCGACCGTGCTGGTCGCGGCGCAGACGCCGAAAGCGCGGTCCGGCTGGGCGATCGGCGTGCTGTCGGCCGGCATCATGGCCGGCAGCCTGGTCGGTCCCTTGATCGGCGGCGTGCTGCCGGGGCTGATTGGCATCCGCGCGACCTTCTTCCTGATCGGCGGCGTCATCTTCTTCACCTTCCTCGGCACGACGTTCCTGATCCGCGAGGAAGCACGCCCGAAGACCGCGAAAGGCGGCAAGGCGCGCGGCGGCTGGTCGCTTGTCCCGGACAAGCGCCCTGTCGTCGCGATGTGGGGAACGGGCCTGCTGCTGATGGTCGCCAATATGTCGATCGAGCCGATCATCACGGTCTATGTCGCGCAACTGGTCAAGGCACCGCAGGTGACTTTCGTCGCCGGCCTCGTGATGTCGGCGGCGGCCTTCGGCAGCCTGTTGTCGTCCTCGCATCTCGGCAAGCTGGCCGATCGGGTCGGCCACTGGCGGATCATCACCATCTGCCTTGCGGTCTCAGCGCTGCTGTTGATCCCGCAGGCCTTCGTGGTCAGCGGCTGGCAGTTGATCCTGCTGCGCTTCCTGATGGGGCTCGCGCTCGGCGGCCTCCTGCCCTGCATCGCGAGCGTGATCCGGCACAACGTGCCTGATGCGGTCACCGGCAGCATGCTCGGCTATTCGATCTCGGCGCAATATACCGGCCAGGTGATCGGCCCGCTCGCCGGCGGCTTCATCGGCGGCCATATCGGCATGCCCGCGGTGTTCCTCGGCACCAGCGTGCTGATGGCACTCGGCGCGATCGGCAATTTCGTCGTCGAGAGGAAAGACTAGTTCCGGCGCCGGCGTACCCACGTCGGCAACTCGATCGTTCCGTACCGCAACGACGAAAAAGCCCGTCGGGGTGTCGGAACGCGCGCCATTCGTTCGTCCTTTTGCCTGTGAAGCCAGCAAATGGAGATACCCAATGGCCGACCTGACGCTGACCACCTTCGATTGGGTTCCGGAGATGCCGCGGGGATTTGTGCGCGACCTCCGGGTGCGCTGGGCATTGGAAGAGGCGCGCTTGCCGTATCGCGTTGCGAGCGTGCCATTTCGCGATCGGAGCGCCGAGCACTTCGCGCACCAGCCGTTCGGCCAGGTGCCGTGGCTGACCGACGGCGACATCTCGATCTTCGAGAGCGGCGCGATCCTGCTGCATCTCGGCGAGCGCAGCGACGCGCTGCTGCCGACCGATCCGCGCCAGCGCAACGAGGCTTTGAAATGGCTGTTCGCAGCGCTCAACTCGGTCGAGATGGCGAGCCTGCCCTGGTCGCTCTTGGTATTCTCGGGCGAGAGCGGCGGCACGTCGGCATGGACACGCTTCGACGGCTTCCTGCAATCCCGGCTCAGGCACATGGAGCCGGTGCTGACGGGCCGCAAATGGTTGGCCGGGCCGTTCTCCGTCGCCGACGTTCTCATGGCGGATGTGCTGCGCCTGGTCGACCGCTTCGACGGACTGGCGGAATATCCCGCGTGTCGCGCCTACGTCGCGCGCGCCACGGCCCGGCCGGCTTTCGCAAAAGCGCATGCCGATCAGATGGCGCACTTTGCCGCCGCGGACAGAGCCGCAGCCTTCCCGACCTGATCGCGAACAGCGAAAACAAAAACGGCGCCCGAAGGCGCCGTTTTCTTATGTCGATCTGAGCTCGCTTCAGTGCGCCGTCAGGCCGCCGGACGCTTCATCGGAAGCATCGGGCTTGACGTCGACCTTGCTGGTCTCCTCTTCCCAGACGATCGGCGCCGGCACGCGGGTCAGCGCCTTGGCAACGACCTCATCCAGCCGCGAGACCGGAATGATCTCCATGCCGCCCTTGATCGCATCGGAAATCTCCGTGAGATCCTTGGCGTTGTCTTCCGGGATCAGCACCGTCTTGATGCCACCGCGCGCGGCAGCCAGGAGCTTCTCCTTCAGACCGCCGATCGGCAGCACGCGACCACGCAGCGTGATCTCGCCGGTCATCGCGACATCGTGGCGGACCGGAATGCCGGTCATGACCGAGATGATCGCGGTGGCCATCGCCACACCGGCGGACGGACCGTCCTTCGGCGTCGCGCCCTCCGGCACGTGAACGTGGATGTCGCGGCGGTCGAACATCGGCGGTTCGATGCCGTAGACGATCGCACGCGAGCGGACGTAAGACGCCGCCGCCGAGATCGACTCCTTCATCACGTCGCGCAGATTGCCCGTGACAGTCATCTTGCCCTTGCCGGGCATCATGACGCCTTCAATGGTCAACAGCTCGCCGCCGACATCGGTCCACGCCAGACCGGTGACGATACCGACCTGATCCTCGTCGTCGATCTCGCCGAAGCGATACTTCGGAACGCCGAGGAACTCTTCGATGTTCGCCTCGGTGACCTTCACCGACTTCTTCTTGGAGATCATCAGCTCCTTCACCGCCTTGCGGGCGAGTGTGGAGAGCTCACGCTCCAGGTTACGCACGCCCGCTTCGCGGGTGTAGCGGCGGATCATCAAGAGCAAGGCCGCGTCGTCGATCGACCATTCCTTGGAGTCCAGACCGTGCTTGGAGAGCGCGCTCGGGATCAGATGCTTGCGCGCGATCTCGACCTTCTCGTTCTCCGTGTAGCCGGCGATCCGGATGATCTCCATGCGGTCCATCAGCGGGCCGGGAATATTCAGCGTATTCGCGGTCGTGATGAACATCACGTTGGACAGGTCGTAGTCGACCTCCAGGTAGTGGTCGTTGAAGGTCGAGTTCTGCTCGGGGTCCAAAACCTCAAGCAGCGCCGACGACGGATCGCCGCGGAAATCGGCGCCCATCTTGTCGATCTCGTCCAGCAGGAACAGCGGGTTCGAGGTCTTCGCCTTGCGCATCGACTGGATGATCTTGCCGGGCATCGAGCCGATATAGGTGCGGCGGTGACCGCGGATCTCGGCCTCGTCACGCACGCCGCCGAGCGACACGCGCACGAATTCGCGCCCCGTGGCCTTCGCGATCGACTTGCCGAGCGAGGTCTTGCCGACGCCGGGAGGCCCGACCAGGCACAGGATCGGTCCGGTCAGCTTGTTGGCGCGCGACTGCACCGCGAGATACTCGACGATGCGGTCCTTGACCTTCTCGAGCCCGTAGTGATCGGAGTCCAGCACCGCCTGCGCCGCCTCGAGGTCCTTCTTGACCTTGGACTTCTTGCCCCACGGGATCGACAGCAGCCAATCCAGATAGTTGCGCACGACGGTCGCTTCCGCGGACATCGGCGACATCTGGCGCAGCTTCTTCAGCTCGTGCTGGGCCTTCTCGCGTGCTTCCTTGGACAGCTTGGTCTTGGAGATCTTCTCCTCCAGATCGGCCAACTCGTCGCGACCTTCGTCGTCGCCGAGCTCCTTCTGGATCGCCTTCATCTGCTCGTTCAGGTAATACTCGCGCTGGGTCTTCTCCATCTGGCGCTTGACGCGCGAGCGGATGCGCTTCTCGACCTGCAACACCGAGATCTCGCTTTCCATCAGGCCCAGCACCTTCTCCAGGCGCTGCGTGACGGACAACGTCTCCAGGATCGCTTGCCGATCGGCAATCTTGACCGCGAGATGCGAGGCAACGGTATCGCCGAGCTTGGCGAAATCGGTGATCGCCTGAACCACGCCGACGACTTCGGCGGAGATCTTCTTGTTCAGCTTCACGTAGCTTTCGAAATCGGACACGACCGACCGCGCCAGCGCCTCAGCTTCGACCGAGTTGGCGTCCGTGTCGGCGAGCGCGACCGCGGTCGCCTCGTAATATTCGCTGCGGTCGGAATACTTCTCGACGCGCGCGCGCTCGAGGCCCTCGACCAGCACCTTCACGGTGCCGTCGGGCAGTTTCAGGAGCTGCAGGACGCTGGCGAGCGTACCGGTCTCGTAAATTGAATCGGGTGCCGGATCGTCATCGGACGCGTTCTTCTGCGTCGCGAGCATGATCAGCGCGTCGTTCTTCATCACCTCTTCGAGCGCGCGGATCGATTTCTCGCGGCCGACGAACAGCGGCACGATCATGTGCGGGAAGACGACGATGTCGCGGAGCGGCAGCACCGGATAGGAGTGGCTTTCGCCGTGGACGATCGTTGGCCGGGGTTTTGAGGTCGTCATGGCCTAATCCTTTTGTTGTGCCCCCTTGCACGCAGTCCGCTTGCTTGCGCAACCGCCACAAGGTGCCTTGGTGATCCGGAATGAGAGTGCCGTCAGCAGCCGCTTATTCCGCATCGTGAAGCGACGAATCTCAACGCATGAGATCCCTCACCGATAGCATTAGGTGGCTATCAGGCGGGGGGGTGTCAAGTCTCAGAAGTGTCGGGAAATATAGGCTAAACAGGCATCTGCTGCTACGCCGCAAGGGCGCCGCTGCTGCGCCACAGCGGCCGCCGGAGCGTCCGGCAGCCGTGCATTTTTGGCGGGTCGAGACGAGCGCCGTTTAGGCGCTCGCGCTGCTCTCGACGGCGCGGTCGGAACGATCCGCGTAGATGTAGAGCGGACGCGCCGTTCCCTCGACGACCTCGCGCGAGATGACGACTTCCTCGACGCCTTCCAGGCCCGGGAGATCGAACATGGTTTCGAGCAGGATGCTCTCCAGGATCGACCGAAGGCCGCGCGCGCCGGTCTTGCGCTCGATCGCCTTGCGGGCGACCGCGCCAAGCGCCTCATCGGCGAAGGTCAGCTCGATGTTCTCCATCTCGAACAGCCGCTGGTACTGCTTCACCAGCGCGTTCTTCGGATCGGTCAGGATCTTCTTCAGCGAGGCCTCGTCGAGGTCCTCCAGCGTCGCAACGACGGGCAGACGGCCGACGAATTCCGGGATCAGGCCGTACTTCAGCAGGTCTTCCGGCTCGACGTGACGGAAGATCTCGCCGGTGCGGCGGTCCTCCGGCGCGAGCACCTGCGCCGCGAAGCCGATCGAGGTCGAGCGGCCGCGCGCGGAGATGATCTTCTCGAGACCCGAGAACGCACCGCCGCAGATGAACAGGATGTTGGTGGTATCCACCTGCAGGAATTCCTGCTGCGGATGCTTGCGGCCGCCCTGCGGCGGGACCGAGGCCACGGTGCCTTCCATGATCTTCAGCAGCGCCTGCTGGACGCCCTCGCCCGACACATCGCGGGTGATCGAGGGATTGTCCGACTTGCGGCTGATCTTGTCGATTTCGTCGATATAGACGATGCCGCGCTGCGCACGCTCGACGTTGTAATCGGCGGCCTGCAGCAGCTTCAGGATGATGTTCTCGACGTCCTCGCCGACATAGCCGGCTTCGGTCAGCGTCGTCGCGTCAGCCATGGTGAAGGGCACGTCGAGGATGCGGGCCAGCGTCTGCGCGAGCAGCGTCTTGCCCGAACCGGTCGGACCGATCAGCAGGATGTTCGACTTCGCCAGTTCGACGTCGTTGTGCTTGGTCTGATGGTTGAGCCGCTTGTAGTGGTTGTGGACGGCGACCGACAGCACCTTCTTGGCATGGCTCTGGCCGATCACGTAGTCGTCCAGGACCTTACAGATTTCCTTCGGCGTCGGGATGCCGTCGCGCGACTTCACCAGCGAGGACTTGTTCTCCTCGCGAATGATGTCCATGCACAGTTCGACACACTCGTCGCAAATGAAGACAGTCGGTCCGGCAATCAGCTTGCGAACTTCATGCTGGCTCTTGCCGCAGAACGAGCAATATAGCGTGTTCTTGGCGTCGCTCGTGCCGACCTTACTCATTCATTATCTCCGTCCGCCGTTCGATCTTGTTTGCCAGATCGACCCAATCCGGCACAAAACCGGGGTCTTGGGTAGATAGAGCAAATTCCGTACCAAAAAAGACCCTACGCAATACTGACCGTGTGGATCACGGTTTATTCGAATCTCCGCGATCATAGCCGATGCATCACAGCCAACCATGCTGGCACCCGACTATCAAGAATTCGCTAATCGGATGGCCGGCTCAAGACCGTGACAATACCGTGATTTTCAACGATCGCACGTGGAATACGCGTCGAAATCCACGGAACGTTGCGGGATTACCACGTCGGTATATGAGCACGAAACCGGAACTTTCCGCCTGTGCGCATGCACCGCCCACGGGTCCACCGCCCTGCTTTTGCCGGTTATGTGAGGCGTCAATGTGGAGATCACACCGACGCCTCGAGATGCCTGCCCAGATCAGGCCGCCTTCGCGGCGGCCGGATCGTCCGGGCGCTTGTCGATGACCTTGTCGACGAGACCGAACGCCTTGGCGTCCTCGGCGGTGAGGAACTTATCGCGCTCGAGCGCGTCCTCGATCGCCTTGTAGGTCTGGCCGGTATGCTTCACGTAGATCTCGTTGAGGCGCTTCTTGAGATTCAGGATCTCCTGCGCGTGCAGCATGATGTCGGTGGCCTGGCCCTGGAAGCCGCCGGAGGGCTGGTGCACCATGATGCGGGAATTCGGCAGCGTGAAGCGCATGTCCTTCTCGCCGGCGGCCAGCAGCAGCGAACCCATCGAGGCCGCCTGCCCCGTGCACAGTGTCGATACCGGCGGGCGGATGAACTGCATCGTGTCGTAGATCGCAAGGCCCGACGTCACCACGCCACCCGGCGAGTTGATGTACATCGAGATTTCCTTCTTCGGATTCTCGGCCTCGAGGAACAGCAGCTGCGCGACGATCAGCGTCGACATGCCGTCTTCCACCGGACCGGTGACGAAGATGATGCGCTCCTTCAAAAGGCGCGAGAAAATGTCGTAGGCGCGTTCGCCGCGATTGGTCTGCTCGACGACCATCGGCACGAGGTTCATGTAGGTTTCAACGGGATCGCGCATGAAAGAACCCAAGGGTTAGGGGTGATGCAGAACTTTGCTCAAGACTACTTGGCTCAAGACTACTGCCTCAAGGCTTAACCCAGATATGGGCCAATTTCCGGCCGACAAGACCGTCAACTCGCCGCACTAGCCACCTGGGCAGGTCGCAGAAGTTCAAGCTGATTCGCGTCGGTGCGCCTAGCGACGGGACCCGTCGCGAGGCGCGCTTTCGCGGTTCATCATTAACGCGAGGTGCCGGAATTAGGCGGCAGTTTTCTCGGCGTCTTCATCCTTGAACAGCTCTTCCTTGGTGACCTTCTTCTCGGCCACGTTGGCGAGCTCCAGGACGAAGTCGACGACCTTGTCCTCGTAGATCGGGGCGCGGAGCTGGGCCAGCGCCTGGGCGTTGCTGCGGTAGTAGTCCCAGACCTCCTTCTCACGGCCGGGCATCTGGCGCGCACGCTCGATCACGGCGCGCGACACCTCGTCGTCGGTCACGGTGATCTTGTTCTTCTCGCCGATCTCCGACAGCACGAGGCCGAGGCGGACGCGGCGGTCGGCGATCTTGTGGTACTCCTCCTTTGCCGCTTCCTCGGTGGTGTTCTCGTCGGCGAAAGTCTTGCCGGACGAGTCCATCTCGGCCTTGATCGAGTTCCACATCAGGTTGAACTCTTCGGCGACAAGCGACGGCGGCGCCTCGAATTTGTGGCTCTCGTCGAGCCGGTCGAGTAGCGCGCGCTTGACCTTCTGGCGGGTGGCGCCGGCGAACTCGGCCGTCAGGCGCTCGCGGGCGGCTTCCTTCAGCTTGTCGAGCGACTCCAGGCCCAGCGTCTTGGCGAACTCGTCATCGATAGTGGTCTCACCGGGCGCCTCGATCAGCGTTGCGGTGGTCTCAAACTCGGCCGGCTGGCCGGCGAGTTTCTCGTTCAGATAGTTCTTCGGGAACGAGACCTTCAGCGTGCGGGTCTCATTGGTGCCGATGCCGATCAGCTGCTCCTCGAAGCCCGGGATGAACTGGCCGGCGCCGATCACGACCTGAATGCCCTCGCCGGTGCCGCCCTCGAAGGCTTCACCGTTGATGGTGCCCTTGAAGCTGATGGTGACGCGGTCGCCCTTCTCCGCCGCCCCCTCGGCCTTGGCATTGTACGGGCGGCTGCCTTCGGCGATCCGCTTGATGGCATCGTCGACATCGGCGTCGGAGACGTCGACCACCGGCTTCTCGACCGAGAACGACTTGAAATCGGCGAGCTGGATCGGCGGCACGACCTCGATCGCGACGGTGTAGGTCAGGTCGGTCTTACCAGACAGCAATTCCTCGACCTGGTCCTTCTCGGTCGGCATCGTGATCTTCGGCTCGCCGGCGAGGCGGAAGCCGCGATCTTCGAAGATCTGCCGGTTGGTATCGCTGATGGTCTGGTCGATGGTCTCGGCCATCACCGAGCGGCCGTAGATCTTCTTCAGATGCGCCACCGGCACCTTGCCGGGACGGAAGCCGTTGAGACGGACCTTGTCCTTGAGGTCGACCAGCTTGGCGTCAGCCTTGGCATCGAGATCGGATGCCGGGACGCTGATCGTGAACTCGTGCTTCAATCCCTCGTTGAGGGTCTCGGTGACCTGCATGGTATCAATCTTCTTCCGCTTTTGCCGCGGCCCGAGCGGCCGTGGCAGTGTTCAATCTGTTCGACGATGGGCCTTGCGGCCTAACGTCTGTGGGTTCGGCGAACCCTCACCCCATCGGGGCCAAAGGTTCTCCAAGAATTCGTCATGCAAACGCTGTAAGCGCTTGGTGCGGGCGGAGGGACTCGAACCCCCACAACTTTCGTCACTGGAACCTAAATCCAGCGCGTCTACCAGTTCCGCCACGCCCGCGCGAAAAGCATCCCAGTCCGGCCGCGATGCCGCGGGCGGCCGGGCTTATAACATGCGCCCACCGGTTCGCAGCAAAAAAATGGCCGCTGTTGAGCCCGCCCTGCGACCGATCGCGACTGGACAGGTACTCTTGAAAATGGTCCGCATCGGCCGGATGGCAAGTCCTCCCGCAAGTCCCGAATTTTCACTCACCCGGCGCAACCTGATCGCCGCCCTCGGCGCCGCGGCGCTTTGCCCCGCTCTGCCGGCCACCGGCGCAGCACAGGGCCGGACCGCGGTCGCGCTCCAGGCCAAACCCGACCGCATCTCGCTTCGTCCGGGCGACGGACCGGGTGCTAGCGGACCGGGTCCTGGCGGACCGGAGACACCGGTCTGGTCACTCGGCAGCGGCGACCTCCGCTTCAAGCGCGGCGAGGTTCTCGACGTGACCTTTGGCAATGAACTGCCGGTCGCGGCCGCGCTGGATTGCCGCGGGCTCGACGGCGTCGCGGCCGCGGAGCCACTGGCCTCCCGGGCGCTACTCGCCGCCGGGGCCAAGGATAGCTTCCAGTTGCCGCTTCGGCATGCCGGCACCTTCCTGTGCGAGCCGCTATTCGGTGATGGCGGCACGGCACCGGCACGGCCGCGGCCGCTGATCGTGACCGGCACTTCGCCGGTCGCAGTCGATCGCGACGAGGTCCTGCTGATCGAGGAGTGGCGCCTGCGGCCGGACGGAAGCGCAATCCCGGCCGGCAACGATCCAAAAGATTCGACGCAAATTCATACAATTAACGGCAAAACCTCATACGACATCTCGGCACCGGCCAATGCCCGCCTCAGACTCCGCTTTATCAACGGCAGCCAACGCAGCGTGTTGGCGATCAAGCTGGAGAACCTCGACGTCCGGGTGATGGCCATCGACGGCCAGCCGGCCGAACCGTTTCCGGCCCGCAACGGTGCGCTGGTCCTCGCTCCCGGCAGCCGCACCGATGTCTTCGTCGATGCGGCCGGACCGGCCGGAACCAGCTTTCCGATCCTGCTGCACGACGGCAAGCAGGCCCGCCCGGTCGGCAGGCTGGCCGTCTCGAACGACCCGCCGGTCCGCCCGGCGCCGTTCCCGCCGGCACCGCCGCTGCCCGGCAACGACATGCCCGCCCAGCTCGATCTCAAGAACGCCGCAAGATTCGAGCTGGCGCTCGGCACGCCGACCGAATGGTTCCGCCCGGCGGACTTCAAGCCGTCAGCCGCGCCGGCGTTTCAGGCCAAAGCCGGACGGCCGGTCGTGCTGGCGCTGACCAACCGCGGCCCGATCGCCAGCGTCTTTCATCTGCACGGCCATCACTTCCGTCTGCTCGACCGGCTCGACGACGGCTGGAAGCCGTTCTGGCTCGACACGCTCGCGATTGAGCCGGGCCAGACCCAGCGCATCGCCTTCCTCGCTGAATATCCCGGCCGCTATTTGATCGAGCAGGTCGCGACCGACTGGGCCGCGCCGCGGCTGGTCCGATGGTACAGTGTCCAATAACAAGAAGAGGAAACGTCCATGAGCCAGACAGTTGCAGCGATCCGCGGAGTTCGGGCGCGAAGCGTCGTGGTGCCGCTGAAGCGCCCTGTGAAGAACGCCTTCGGCGTGATCGATTCCGGCCCGCTGGTGCTGATCGATGTCGAGACCGATCAAGGCGTTACCGGTCGCACCTACATCTTCGCCTACAGCAAGCTCACGCTTAAACCACTTGCCTATCTGATCGAGGAGATCGGCCGCGAGCTCATCGGCAAGCCGGTCGCGCCATTCGACCTGATGAAGGCGATGGACGCCAAGTTTCGGCTGCTCGGCTGGCAGGGCCTGGTCGGCATGGCGGTATCCGGACTCGACATGGCCTATTGGGATGTGCTCGGCCAGCTCGCCGGCCGGCCGCTGGTCGAACTGCTTGGCGGCTCGGCGAAGCCGATCAAGGCCTATGACAGCTACGGCGTGGTCGATCCCGTCGCCGATGAGCGCGTGCTGCGCCGTTCGCTCGACCAGGGTTTTCGCGGCATCAAGATCAAGGGTGGCGACGGTGATGCCGCCAATGACGAGCGCGTCGTGAAGGGCGTGCGCACCCTGCTCGGCCCCGACATCGCGTTGATGATCGACTTCAACCAGTCGCTCGATCCTGCAGAGGCGACCCGCCGAATCGCCCGCCTTGCGCCCTACGATTTGCACTGGATCGAGGAGCCGGTGCCGCAGGAGAGCCTGTCCGGCCACGCCAAAGTCCGCGAGACCTCGCCGACGCCGATCCAGGCCGGTGAGAACTGGTGGTTTCCGCGCGGCTTTGCCGAAGCGATCGCGGCCGGCGCATCCGACTTCATCATGCCCGACGTGATGAAGGTCGGCGGCGTCACCGGCTGGATGCAAGTCGCGGGACAAGCCGACGCCGCCTCGATCCCGATGTCGAGCCATCTGTTCGCGGAAGTCAGCGCGCATCTGCTCGCGGTGACGCCGACCGCGCACTGGCTCGAATTCCTCGACTTCGCCGGCTCCATCCTCACAAGGCCCGCCGAAATCGTCGAGGGCGCGGTGACTGCCCGCGGCCCCGGGCTCGGGATCGAATGGAACGAGCCGGCGGTCGCGAAGTATCTCGTGACCTAGCGGCGACCTGGCTGGTGAGCGCGCGCTTCACCTTTGCGACGCATTCATGTAGGTCGATCCGAAATCGGAGCGCCCAATGTCGACCAATAGCAAGCTGACGCTCAAGTTCCGTTGCCCGACGGAGCTCGACGGACTGATACCGGCCCCCATACCGGCGGCGCAGGGCGTTCCCGACTGGCTCAAGGCCATGCCGGCGACGGCCTTCTCTTCGATCAACCTGCACGACGAGGACACCATCAAGCGCTGCCCGCCGTTCGTGGATGCGATGACCTGCGGGTTCTTGCTGCCGCTGGTTTGCGATCTCAAGGTCGAGGACGGCGAAATCACCTGGGACCAGGATTTGCCGCCGGGAGGCACGCCGGAATTTCCACGTTCACCGATCGGCTTCCACGACCCGGGTCAGGTCACCGGCACCCCGCTGTTTGAAGAGGGCCGCTTCTTTCTCAAATTCCACAATTTGTGGACTGTCGAAGCCCCGGAAGGCTACGCGATCTACTTCACCCACCCCGTCAACCGCTTCGATCTGCCATTCACCACACTCAGCGGCCTGGTCAATTCCGACCTCTATGCCGACAATTGGGTGCACTTTCCGGCGTACTGGCACGACAGGAATTTCAGAGGCGTCCTGCCCAAGGGGACCCCGATCGCGCAATGCATTCCGGTCAAGCGAGACGACTGGACTGCGCAGGCATCGCCGTTCACCGCGGAAGACGCCAAGCGGGTCGGCGAACTCCGCACCGAGCTGAAACGGCAGCCGAACCTCTACCGGAGAAACTTCAGGGCGTAAGGCAAGGCGGAATGTCGTCCGCCGCGCTCAATCTCAGTCCCCGCCGAGGAACTTCGCAGCGGCGCTCTGGGAGAAGAAGAAGCGGCCGTGAGATCCCGAGGCCATGACGAATGCCGCGCGTCCAAATAGCTGGGGCTGACCGCGCATCACCGAGCGCAGCGCTGCCTCGGCAGCATCGCGCTCACCCTGCTCGAAAAGGCAAGTGGCAAGGTGGGCGCGGGTCGAGCGATCGTCAGGGAACTGCGCGAGCACGCGGCGGAACGCATCCGCGGCTGCGGCGTAGTCGCCACGGAGGATCAGGACCCGCCCGAGCTGGTTGAGAACGTCGGGGCGTCCCGGCGCAGCATCACGTGCCGCCGTCAGAACGCTTGCAGCCCGCGCGATGTCATTGGTCTCTTGCAACAGGCGCCCGAGATCGAGCTTCAGGTCGACGCTCTCAGGAGCCAGCGCCAGACCGGCCTCGATCGTGCTGATCGCTTCGTCAAGTTGACCGGCCTTGGCAAGCTGCCCGGCGAGTTCCTGAAAGGACGGAAAATATGGCGGGCGGCGCGCCGCCGTGCGCCGAAGCTGCGCGATGCCGTCGGTGACGCGGCCCGCGCCGCACAGCAGCGCGCCGAGCAAAGTCTCGACCTCTCCATCGTCGCCGCGGCGCGCAACCCGCTCGAGCGCTGCGATCGCCTCGCCTCCCCGGTTCTGCCCCATCAGGGCATGCGCCAGAAGAAGCGCGGCGTGTCTGTCCGTGCGGTTTGATTTGAGGATGTTCGTCGCAATCTGCTCGGCCTGAGCAAACTGCTGCGCCCGCAACGCCAAGGCGCCTTGTTGCAGCGCCTGAGCGAGGAAATTGTTCTGCCTGCCACTCACGAGCGAGATTCACGGTGCCGAGGGAATACCCTGCGCGTTTAGCCCGCATCTTTCGACGCGTCCACCAAAAGTATCCTAAGACGGACGAGGCCCAGATGTCCGCATGCGTTGATCACGCGGACATCGTGCGCTTCGTCCCGCTATTCCCCGCCGGCGGCGATCCCGCCGGGGCTTGGTTGCAGCTTGCCGCGCACCTCCGCGGATGACGCTTCGCCGTCCATCGCCTCCGGCCGCAACGCCTCCAGCGGACGCTTGCGGGTCTCGATGCCGAGCACCGCAACCGCGATCGCCTGCACCACGAGGAGCCCGGCCACCACAGAGACGACGCCGGTGACGCCGAACCTCGTGAACAGCTCGACCACGATGAACGGCGTCACGATCGACATCAGGCGACCGGCGGTGTTGCAGATGCCGGATCCGCGCATCCTGAGCTCGGTCGGGAACAGTTCGGGGATGTAGAGCCCCCAGGCCAGCGCCAGCATCACCGCCACCGTGAAGACCAGGAGGAAGCCGATCACGACGAAGGCGACGGGGTTGATGAACATCGGATAGATCAGCCCCAGCCCGGCCGCCGCGAGCGACAGCACGATCAGCGACGGCTTGCGGTCGATCTTCTCACCGATCCACATGCCCGACAGCGTGCCGAGCGGGCTGCCGAGCGTCATCAGCATGGTGTAGCCGAGCGATGACGACAGGTTGATGCCCTGCTTGACGAAGAAGGTCGGGATCCAGGCGATGAAGCCGTAGACTGCGGTGTTGAGCCCGATCAGGATCAGGCAGCCGACGATGGTGCGCGCGATCAATGCGCGCGAGAACAGGCGCGTGACACGAACGTCCGGCTGCACCGGGGCTGGCTGATAGGCCGGGGTCGGCAGGGTCCTGCCCTTGCCGACCTCTTGCTCGATCGCCGCCAGCACCGCCTCCGCCTCGGCGCGCTTGCCCTGCGTCTCGAGCCAGCGTGGCGATTCCGGCAGCGAGCGCCGCAGGAACCAGACGATCATCGCGCCGACGCCGCACAGCGCGAACATCCAGCGCCAGCCGAGATGCGGAATGACGACCCAGCCGACCAGCGTCGCGACGAACAGCGCGCCATTGGTGCAAGTCGCGAGCGCCGCGCCCCAGCGGCCGCGCTGCTGCGGCGGGATGAATTCGCTGAGCACGACGTAGCCGACGACGATCTCGGCGCCGAGCCCGAGGCCCATCACGAAGCGGGCCCCGATCAGCCAGTTCATCGACGGCGCGAGCGTTGCCGCCAGCGCGCTGAGGCCGAAGATCAGGAGGTTGGCCTGGTAGGCGAACTTGCGGCCGAAGCGGTCGCCGGCGACGCCCGCCAGCCAGGCGCCGATCAGCATCCCGACAAAGGTCGCCGAGATGAAGCGCGCATTCTGGGCGAGGTCCGAATAGCCGGACTGAACCAGTGCGCCGAGAATGCTGCCGGCGAGGAAGATCTCGAAGCCATCGACGAACAGTCCGGCTCCGATCAGCGCGAATATCCGGTAGTGAAATCTGGCGATCGGCAATCTGTCGAGCCGGCCCCCCGCGTTAACGCCCTTGGTCACTTCAGCCTCCCTGATTTTGATTTTGTTTTGATCGTTGTCTGCGCCGGCGTTCTGTCCCCGGCGTCATCCGGTCGAGACGCGCGCCTCCTCGTCGGCCGCGCCGGCATGCGCGGCTTGCGGCCGCGGCAGGCCGAGATTCTCGCGCAACGTGTCACCCTGATACTCGCGCTGGAACAGGCCGCGGCGTTGCAGCTCGGGCACCACGAGGCGCACGAAGTCCTGGTAGGTGCCGGGCACATGGGTGGCGGCGACGACAAAGCCGTCGCAGCCGCCTTCGCAGAACCAGCGCTCCATCTGATCGGCGACCGCCTTGGGCGAGCCGACGAAGGTCGGCAGTTCGGCGAGCGTTCCCCTGCCGCTGAACTGCACGAAATCGCGCGGCGTCGGATTGGGCTTGCCGCTGAGATTCACCACGCGGTCGCGGATTGCCTGCAATCCGCTGATCGAAGCCAGCTCATCCGACGTGAATGGCTCGTCCATCGGCTTGGCCGCGAAATCGTAGTTCAGCACCTCCGACAACAGCGTCAGCGCATCAATCGGCTTGGCGAGCCGGCTGATCGCCGCGAACTTATCCTCGGCCTCGGCCTGGGTCTCGGCGACGACAGGATAGACCGCCGGCGCGATGCTGATGTCCCTGCCCGTCTTGGCCAGCGTTCCCTTGAGGTCGGCATATTGCTTCTTCGCAAGGTCGAGATTGGGATAGATCACGAAGATCAATTCGCCCCAGCGCGCCGCGAAGGTCTTGCCGCGGCCGCTCTGCCCGGCCTGAATGATCACCGGATGGCCCTGCGGCGAGCGCGGCACCGTGAACGGGCCGCGCGAGCGGAAGAACTGCCCGTGATGGTCGAGCCGGTGCACCTTGGCCGGGTCGGCGAACATGCCGCTCTCGCGGTCGAAACTGACGGCGCCGTCCTCCCAGCTGTTCCAGTGGCCGAGCACGACCTCCATGAACTCGTCGGCGCGGTCATAGCGCAGATCGTGGCTGAGATGCTGCGAGGCGCCGAAATTCGCCGCCTCGGAGTCGTTCAGCGAGGTCACCACGTTCCAGGCCGCGCGGCCGTTCAGCAGCAGGTCCATCGTTGCGAACACCCGCGCGACGTGGAACGGCTCGTAATAGGTGGTCGAATAGGTCACGCCGATGCCGAGCCGCTCGGTCGCCAAGCCCATCGTGAGCGCGACCGAGACCGGATCGAGCTTCGCCGCGCGCACGCCGTGGCGGATGGTCTCGCGGAAATCGTCGCCGAAGCGATCGGGGATTGCGAGCCGGTCATCGAAGAAGGCGAGATGGAACTTGCCGTGCTCCAGCGTGCGCCCGATCTCCTGATAATAGTCGCGCGAGAACCAGTTCGGCTTCGAGTCCGGATGGCGCCAGGAGGCGGGATAGTTCGAGCAATTCTGGGCCTGCAGGAAGCCGATCAATTTCATCTGCCTGGTCATGGCGTGGTTCCTTCGTGGCCGCGGGAGAATTGGGGCATGTCAGATCACCCTGTCGCTGCGCAGCGCGGCGAGCGCCGCAGCGGTTGCGCCGGCAAGCGAGGTCAAGACTTCGTCGGTGTGCGCGCCGAGCGCGACGCCGGCATGCCGGAACTGCGGCGGCGTGCGCGACATCTTGGGGATCGCGCTCGGCACTGCTATCGGCCCGGCGCGGGAGGACACCTCGGCGATGTTGCCGCGGGCGCGGTATTGCGGGTCGGCGAAGATGTCCGCAATGCTGTAGATCGGCCCGCAGGGCACGTCGTAGCACTCGCATTCAGCAAGCGCCGTCTCCAGCGGCATGGAGCCGATCCAGTCGGCGACCATCCCGTTGACCTCCTCGCGCCGCACCAGGCGGCCGGCCATGGCCGCATAGCGCGGGTCGGTCGCGAGATCCGGCCGCCGCATCGCCTGCGCCAGCCGCTCGAACATCTTGTCGCTCGAACAGGCCAGTGCCACCCATTTGCCGTCGGCAGTCTGGTAATGGCTGTGCGGCACGACATTGACCGTGTCGGCGCCGAGGCGTTCGCGGACGAAGCCGGTCTTGGCGAACACGGTCGCCATTTCGTCAAGCAGCCGAAACACCGATTCATAGAGCCCGATATCGACCACCTGCCCGTGTCCGGTGGCTTCGGCATGGCGCAGCGCCAGCAGCACGCCGAGCGCGCCCCATAGCCCGGAAATATAATCGGCGAGCGAGGTCGATCCCGGCATCACCGGCGCTCGCCCCGCCTCGCCGGCAAGATAGGCGAGCCCGCTGAAGCCGTGCGCGATCCGGGCAAAGCCGGGCTTGTCGCGCAGCGGGCCGTCCTGCCCATAGGCGCTGATGCGCAGCATCACGAGTTTTGGGTTGATCTCGCGTAGCGCCTCGAAGCCGAGCCCCCATTTCTCCAGCGTGCCCGGCCGGAAGTTCTCCAGCACCACGTCGGATTGCCGGACCAACTCGCGAAACAGCGCGGCGCCCCGCTCGCTGCGCAGATCGAGCGTAACCGACTTCTTGTTGCGGGCTTCGCTGAGCCAGACATAAGTGTCGCCGCATTCGCTCGGCGTACCGAACCGGCGCAGGGGATCGCCGACATCAGGCTGCTCGATCTTGATCACCTCCGCGCCGAAATCCGACAGCACCGTCCCGCAGAACGGCGCCGCCACGAAGGTCGCGATGTCGAGCACGCGAATTCCGGCCAGCGGTGGCTCATGCGACATCGCGCGCTGCCTCCCTGCCCGCCGCCTGAATTGCGTCGTGGCGGTCGATGATAGCCTGCGCGCGCTTGAGCACCGCAAGATCGATCAGCACGCCGTCCTGCCCGAAGGCACCGTCGCCGCCGGCGCTGGCGGATTGAATCTTGGCCGTGATCTCGCGCGCCCAGCCGATCTCACGCGCGGTCGGCGAGAACACCTCGTTGGCGCTCTCGAGCTGCGAGGGATGGATCGCCCATTTGCCCTCGAAACCGAGCGCGGCCGCCCGCGCCGCACTGGCGCGAAAGCCTGCGGCATCGCCGAAATTGGCATAGGGGCCGTCGATCGCACGCAGGCCGTGGGCGCGGCAGGCATTGGCAATCCGGGCGAGCGCGAAGTGCCACTGGTCGTTCCAGTGCACGCGGCGCGCGCCGCCCTCGTCCGCATCGGTGAGCACGGCATAGCGCGGATCGGAGGCGCCGATAATCTCGCCGCAGGTGCGCAGGTCGATCGAGTAATCGCCGATGCCGAAGATCACAGCCTCCAACCGCTCCGACGCCAGCACGATGTCCTCGACATTGGCGAGTCCAAGCGTGGTCTCGATCAGGATCTCGATGCCCAGCGGCCTTGCGCGCGGGAACTCGCGCTCGAGCCCCGTCAGCAGCGCATCGACGAAACGGACGTCGAATGCGGTGCCGACCTTCGGCACCATGACGAGGTCGAGGCGCGGCGCGCGGCTGACGATCTCGATGATGTCGCGATGCGCCCATTCGGTGTCGAGGCCGTTGATCCGCACCGCCAGCGTCTTGTTGCCCCAGTCGATCCGGTTCAGCGCCTCGATCGCGATCTCGCGCGCCTCGGGTTTTCGCGGCGGCGCAACCGCGTCCTCCAGATCGAGGAAGATGAAATCGGCGGCGCTACTCGCGGCGCGTTCGAAGAAATGGGTCGAGGTCGCGGGAACCGCGAGTTCGGAACGCTGGACGCGGCGGGTGCGCGGTTTGGTGACGGTGAAGGACATGAAGCATCTTTTCTGCATCGCGCCGCAGGATCGTCTCCCGCGGCCAACACAATCATGCTAGATGTCCGACACTGATCTTTCTAACGAGATTATCTTAAGAACTGTTCAGTTGTTCGGAACAATCCCTTGCAGGGCAAACGATGTCGCAGATCAATTTCAAGCTGCTGCACATGTTCATCGCGGTCGCCGAGAACAAGAGCTTTCGCCAGGCCTCCGAGCAGCTCAACCGTTCGCAATCCGCGGTCAGCATGCAGATCAAGCTGCTGGAGGACCAGGTCGGCGCCGCCCTGTTTCATCGCACCACGCGGCGCGTCGAGCTGACCGCGGAGGGACTGCAACTGCTGACACATGCGCGGCGCGCGCTCGGCGAATGGGAGAACGGCCTGCGCGAGATCCGCGAGGTCATCGACATTCAGCGCGGCACGCTGTCGCTGGCCTGCGTTCCGACCATTGCCGCGACCATCCTGCCGCAGGCGCTGCATGCCTTCCAGGCGAGCTATCCCGGCATCAACATCAATCTGCGCGAGCTTGCGGCCGAGGACATGCTGGACTGCCTGCGCCGGCGCGAGGCGGATTTCGGCATCGGACCGGAGATGGACGGCTCGACCGAGTTTCAGTTTGCGCCGCTGTTCAACGACCCGATCTATGCGCTGGCGACCAAGGCGTTTCCGTTTCGCAGGCGCAGCGCGGTCGACCTGACCGAGCTGTCCGCCTACCCGATCCTGCTCAACTCAAAATCGGCGGCGCTGCGCTCGATGCTGGAGCGCGCGCTCGCCACGCGCAATCTGCAGATGAAGATCAAGTTCGAGGTCGAGCACAGCTACACGCTGGCCGCATTGGCCGGCGCCGGCCTCGGTGTCGGCATCCTGCCGAAGGTCGCCTTGCCGCGGCCGATCAGGAAGACGATGCAGGCGCTGCCGATCGTCAATCCTGTGCTGGAGCGCACGGTCTGCATCGTCTCGCTGCGCGGACAATCGTTCTCGCCGGCCGCCGGCGCGCTGACATCAGTGATTCACAAATTCCTCAAGCCGCGGCCTTAGGCCCGCCGGGTCAATCCGCAGAACGCGCCACCAAAATAGATCAGCGGCGTCTCCCCTTCACGCAGATGCATCGCGCGAACCGCGCCGACGAAGATCGAATGCGTGTCGTGCGCATGCTCGTCGATCAGCTCGCAATCGAGCCCGATTAGCGCACCCTTAAGGATCGGCGCGCCGGTGGCAAGCGATAGCCAGCCGTCGGCGTCGGAAAAGCGATCGTCCCGCTCAATGCCGCGGCGGCCGGCGAACACATTGGCCAGCTCGGCCTGGTCGGCGTGCAGCATGTTGACGCCGAACGCGGCGGTGCGCCGGATCAGGCCATGCGCGCTCGCCGAACGGTTGACGCAGGCGATCAGCCGCGGCGGCGTGTCCGACAGCGAACAGACCGACGTCGCCGTCATGCCCGTTCTGTCGCCCGGCCCGCCCGCCGACAGGATCGTCACCGCGCCGGCGTGATGGCGCATCGCCGCGCGATAGGACGCGGGGTCGGCGTCGTGGTGGAGCGCGCCGGCGGTCCGTGCGGCGGTAGAGAGCTGGCTGCTCGGTGCGATCATCTGACTGTTCCGCGCAAGTGACAAGGATGCCGATCCTATAGGTCAGTCGAACCGATCGCGGAAACGCAAATATCTAACGAGTTGTTCAGTTCAGCCGATCAATGCCAATCGCGCGGCAGACTAGATGAACTCATTGCACAAGCGCCCTGGCCTTCACCGGAGGTGTACCGTCCAACTCGGCAATCCGGCGTTCAATCACACCGATCACGTATTTCGAGAACGGCCCGAAGTGCAAGTACAGCGCCATCAGCATCACGATGTAGCGCAGCGCGCCTGGATTGGACTTGGCGACCTCGACGAAGGTCTTCCAGAACGGCTCGCGAACCTCCGGCAGGGCACTTATGATCTTGTGTACGCCTTCGATGCCGCCAAGCCTCTTGCGCATGTCGCCATCCGGCAGGTCGCGGCGCCGGTCCGACCGGTCAAGCATGGCGGCAAGCCGCGACAGCCGTCCTGCATATCCCGCCGGGCTATACACGTGCCCGAGCACAGCCTTGTAATCCGTGAGGATGTCACGAAGCGGACGCTTGGTGTCGAAATTGCAGCCCAGCGTGCATTGGTCGCCCGCCTGCTCGACTTTCATGAGATCATGGCCCTCGTGCAGTCGGCCTTCCTGGGCCAGCCGCCGCGTCAGCTGTGTGCCAGGCAGCGCATAGAGCAGTCCAACCATGCAGACTGGAATGCTCGCCTCCTCGATGAAGTCGATCATCGCCTGTGCCATCGAGACTTTCTCGGTATCGAACCCGACGATGAAACCTGCGGTGACGAACATGCCATAGTCATAGATCTTGTGAACGCTCTCGGCGATGTTGCGCCTGGTGTTCTGCTTTTTCTTCATCTGCACGAGGGTCTCTGGATCCGGACTCTCAATGCCGACGAAAATGCCGAAGAAGTTGGCGTCCTTCATTGCCTGCAGCAGTTCGCTGTCGTCAGCGATATTGATCGAGGCTTCGGTCGAGAATTCGAACGGATAGTCCCGCTCTTCCAGCCAGGCTTTGAGCCGCGGCAGCAAGACTCGGAGGTTTTTCTTGTTGCCGATGAAATTGTCGTCGACGAAATCGACATGCCCTCGATAACCATGATCGTAGAGCGCTTGCAGCTCGGCGAGAATCTGATCGGGGGTTTTGGTACGCGGCACGCGCCCATACAGCTCGATAATGTCGCAGAACTCGCAGGTAAACGGGCAGCCGCGCGAATACTGCACGCCAATGAAGAGATAATGCTCGAACTTGATCAGATCGTAGCGGGGCATCGGGCTTAGCGTGACGTCGATCTTGAATTTCTCGGCGGTGAACACGCCCTTGCGCTCACCGCGTTCCCAAGCGGCGATGAATTCCTCGATGATGTGCTCGGCCTCGCCGATCACCTGGAAGTCCGCATCCGCGTAGAGGTGCGGGCTGGAGGAGACGTCGGGCCCGCCGACACATACCGGCTTGCCGTGCCGGTGGGCGAGATCGATCAGGTGGAGAAAATCAGGCTGCTGATTGAGCATACCGCCGATCATGACGAGATCGGCCCAGTCGAGGTCCGCGTCGGTCGAAGGCTCGGTGTTGCGGTTGATGAGGCGAATCTCCCAGTGCTTCGGCAGCATGGCGGCCACGGTGATCAGTCCGAGTGGCGCCGCCGGATACTTCGCGCCGACGAGTTCGCAAGCCTCCGTATAGTTCCAGAAAGAATCCGGAACGAACTTCGGATAGATCATGAGGACGCGGCAGGGACTCGTCATGTTGCTCCGGTCCGTACCACAAAACCTCAAGGCTCAAGGGTACATTCGCTGGTCGATACAGGCATTAAGTGCTCAAAAGGTGGCGGATAGCCAGACGATATTTCGTCTTACCGCGAGCCCGGTCCTATCCCCGGGCCTGCCTGCGGTCAGCTATTCCGGTCAATATCACTCACCCGCCAGCCCACGCGTCCAGCGATAGCGCACGCCCGGCTCCCTCTCCTCGTTGCCGCTGCCGTCGGCCTCCTCAACCGCGACAAAACCGCGCGTCTCGTAGAAGCGGCGCGCGCGGGCGTTGCGTTGAAACGTCCAGAGTTGCAGCCGGTCCGCACCCCGCTTCGCGATCTCAAGCAGGGCGCTGCCGATGCCGCGGCCCTGAGCGTCCGGCAGCACATAGAGCTGCCCGATCCAGTCGTCATGAAACGCAATCACGCCCCGCATCGCATCGCCCTCGAACGCGCCCCACAGCGTGCAGATGGCAAACATCCGTTCGCGATAGAACCAGCGATCCTCTTCGGGCGTGTGCAGGCCGGCGAGCCACGGCAGCGCCTGATCGAACGCGGTGCGATGCACGCGCGCGGCGGCGTCCATGTCGGCCAGCGCGAGCCGCCTAATACTCAACCCCGAACTCATCATAGAGGCGGCGGAACACGGCGGGCAGCACTTCGGTGAGATCTTCCGCGATCAGGCCGGGGCCCGCCTCGCTCGCGCTCTCGCCGTGCATCCAGACGCCGATGCTGGCGGCCTCGAAGGCCGCGACGCCCTGCGCCAGGAAACCCGCGATGATGCCTGACAGCACGTCGCCGGCGCCGGCGGTGGCAAGCCACGGCGGCGCATTGGCGGCGACGGTGGCGCGGCCGTCGGGAGACGCGATCACCGTGTCGGCGCCTTTCAGCAAGACCACCGCGCCGGAGCGCTCGGCCGCCGCGCGCACGCGCTCGAGCTTGGAACGGCCGGGATGCTTGTTGGAAATATCGCTGAACAGCCGCGGAAACTCGCCCTCATGCGGCGTCAGCACCACTTGCTGACCGTCGCTTGCCTTGATCGCCTCGAACAGCCGGTCCGGCGCGCCGGCAAAGCTGGTGAGCGCGTCGGCGTCGAGCACCAGATGCCGCTGCGCCGACAGCGCGGTGTCGACGAAGTCACGGGTCCGCGCGCTGACCCCGGCGCCAGGACCGATCACGCAGGCATTGAGGCGCTTGTCGCCGAGCAGTTCGGCGAACTGGATCGGGTTGTCGACCGCGCGCACCATCACCGCGGTCAGCGCCGCCGCATTGACGGCAAGCGCATCGCGCGGCGAGGCCAGCGTCACGAGGCCGGCGCCGGCGCGCAGCGCCGCGCGCGCGGCGAGCCGCGCCGCCCCGGTCGAGGCAAGATCGCCCGAGACCACGACGGCATGCCCTCTCGCGTATTTGTGGCCGTCGATCCGCGGCACCGGAAACGACCAGCGCCAGGCCTCCGGCAAGTTCTCCGCGGTCAGCGGCTTGATCTCGTCGAGCACCTGCGCGGCGATGCCGATGTCGGCAACGCGCACCCGGCCGCAATACATCCGGCCCGGCAGCAACAGATGCGCGGGCTTCTTGCGAAAGAAGGTGACGGTCTCGGTCGCCTGCACGGCGGCCCCCATCACGGCGCCCGATGTGCCGTTGATGCCGCTCGGCAGGTCGACCGCCAGCACCGGCGTACCGTTGGCATTGATCGCCGCGATCATCTCCAGCGGATCGCCCTTCACCGGCCGGTTGAGGCCGGCACCGAACAGCGCATCGATGATCAGCGCCGGCTTGCCGAGTGCCTGCGGGTTGAACGGCAGCACCGGATATTTCCAACCCTTCGCCGCCAGCGCCGCGTCGCCCTGCAGGCTGTCGCGCTCGCAGAGCAGGATCACCGAGACCTCGCGGCCGCGCGCCGCAAGCTCCGCGGCCGCAACGAAGCCGTCGCCGCCATTGTTGCCGCGGCCGGCGACCACCACGATCGGCCCCTCCTCGACGAGGTCCATCGCGGCTTCCGCGACGGCCTGGCCGGCGCTCATCATCAGCGCGAAGCCCGGCGTTCCGGCTGCGATGGTCAGCCGGTCGGCGCGTTCCATCTCGGTGGTGGTCAGAACGTCCATGCCGAATCCTCAATCGCTTCGCCTTTTCGAGAGGCAATTCCTGTGACGTTCGCGGGGTTTCTACTGGCCGACTGCATACGGATTGATCTATTTGCCTATTTGTTAGGCTTGGATATCATAGCCCATGTGGTTCGATATCAGCCGATTGCCTGTTAAAAGGCTGATAACATTCCGAAATCGGGGACCTTAACAACTTGGCATAGACCCTGCTTTTGAGGAAGCCGCGCGCAAGGCCGCTCCATACGACCATTGCGCGTGTTTCCGGCCACCGGCCGGAAGCCTTAAGACCAACCAGACTGCGCCCCACGCGCATCGAACTCGACCCTGCAATCTGCAATGCCCGGGAGGCGCTCAGTGAAGAAGATTGAAGCCATCATCAAGCCCTTCAAGCTCGACGAGGTGAAAGAAGCGCTCCAGGAAGTCGGACTGCAAGGCATCACTGTCACCGAGGCCAAGGGATTTGGCCGCCAGAAGGGCCATGCCGAACTCTATCGCGGTGCGGAATACATCGTCGACTTCCTGCCCAAGGTGAAGATCGAGATCGTGATCGGCGACGATCTGGTCGAGAAGGCGATCGACGCGATCCGCCGCGCGGCGCAGACCGGCCGGATCGGTGACGGCAAGATCTTCGTCTCCAACATCGAGGAAGCCATCCGCATCCGGACCGGCGAATCCGGGCTGGACGCTATTTAAGGGCGGTGCTATCCGGATTTTCTGACGGCTAAAGAGAAAAAAGGCTGCTTCGGCAGCCTGATTTCGTTTGTGCAGTCACACGAACTCGCCAAAAGCGGGAATAACGTCGCTCTCCGCTGGAAACCGACCCGCACATCCATAAGGGGTATTCATGAAGACCGCCAAAGACGTCCTGAAATCGATCAAGGACAACGACGTCAAATACGTCGACCTGCGCTTCACCGATCCGCGCGGCAAGTGGCAGCACGTCACCTTCGACGTCAGCATGATCGACGATGACATCTTCGCCGAAGGAACGATGTTCGACGGCTCGTCGATCGCCGGCTGGAAGGCGATCAATGAATCCGACATGTGCCTGATGCCCGACCCGGTCACCGCGACGATCGACCCGTTCTTCGCCGAGACCACCATGGTCATCACCTGCGACGTGCTCGAGCCCACCACCGGCGAGCCCTACAACCGCGACCCCCGCGGCATCGCCAAGAAGGCCGAGGCGATGGTGAAGTCGATGGGCGTGGGCGACACCGTGTTCGTCGGTCCCGAGGCCGAGTTCTTCGTGTTCGACGACGTGCGCTATTCGGCCGAGCCCTACAACACCGGCTTCCGCCTCGACTCCTCCGAGCTGCCGATCAACTCGGCGACCGAATATGAGGGCGGCAATCTCGGCCACCGCATCCGCACCAAGGCCGGCTACTTCCCGGTGCCGCCGCAGGACTCGGTGCAGGACATGCGCTCGGAGATGCTCGGCGCGATGGCCAAGATGGGCGTCAAGGTCGAGAAGCACCACCACGAGGTGGCCTCGGCCCAGCACGAACTCGGCATGAAGTTCGACACCCTGACGCTGATGGCCGACCATATGCAGATCTACAAGTACTGCATCCACCAGGTCGCCCACATCTACGGCAAGACCGCCACCTTCATGCCGAAGCCGGTCTATGGCGACAACGGCTCGGGCATGCACGTCCACCAGTCGATCTGGAAGGACGGCAAGCCGACCTTCGCCGGCAACAAATACGCCGACCTGTCGGAGACCTGCCTGCACTACATCGGTGGCGTCATCAAGCACGCCAAGGCGATCAACGCCTTCACCAACCCGTCGACCAACTCCTACAAGCGTCTGGTCCCGGGCTATGAAGCCCCGGTGCTGCTCGCCTATTCCGCGCGCAACCGCTCGGCGGCCTGCCGCATCCCCTACACCGCGAACCCGAAGGCCAAGCGCGTCGAGGTGCGTTTCCCCGACCCGATGGCCAACCCCTATCTCGGCTTCGCCGCGATGCTGATGGCCGGCCTCGACGGCATCAAGAATAAGATCGATCCGGGTCCGGCGATGGACAAGGACCTCTACGATCTGCCGAAGGAAGAGCTGAAGCAGATCCCGACCGTGTGCGGCTCGCTCCGCGAGGCGCTCGAGAGCCTCGACAAGGATCGCGCATTCCTCAAGAACGGCGGCGTGTTCGACGACGACTTCATCGACGCCTATATCGAGCTGAAGATGACCGAGGTCGCGCGTTTCGAAATGACCCCGCACCCGGTCGAATTCGAGATGTACTACTCGCTGTAAGTTTTACGGCACCGACGAAATGCGAAAGGCGCTTCCACCGGAAGCGCCTTTTGTTTTGCGGGGTGTCGCCGTCGCGCGCGATCCGTAGGATGGGTAGAGCGAAGCGAAACCCATCATCTCGAGGCTTGCACCGGCGCGATGGGTTTCGCTGCGCTCTACCCATCCGACGAAGGGTGGTTACACCTTCGCCTTGGCGAGCCGCCGGCCGCCGGCGTCGAGCGCGCCGAATTTGCTCGCGATCATGTCCGGCGTCGGGATCATCCCGCCGAGCGACCAGCTCGCCGGCTCGCCCTCCTCGATCTTGACCCAGACGTTGCGGCGGAAGTCCGGGTTGCCCTGCCCCTCGATCTCGACCATGAGATCGGTGACGCGCTCCAGCAGCGCCTGCTTCTGCGCGACATCGAAGATGCCGCGGACGGTGGAAATCGTGACGTAAGGCATGGTCTCTCTCCATTGCTGAGGGTGTGACAACGCAGCGAAGATGGACCGGCACGGCACAATCAGGCAGTGTCCGATCGGACAGAGATCGGGCAATATCTGCCACCGCCTGATCGCGCTGATCGGCTAGCATGACGGCAAGTTCCGGAGGTTCCATGAAGCTCGCGATCCTCGCGCTGGAAGGCTGCATGCAATCGGCGGTCGCCGGCATCGCCGACATCCTCACCCTCGCCAACCACGTGATGCAGCTGCGCGGCGGCAAGGCGCGCTTCAGCTGGCAGACGCTATCGCTCGACGGCAAGGCGGTGCGCGCCGGCGGCGGCAAGTTGCTCGCCGTCGATGGCGCCGTGGGCGGGCGGACGGCGTGCGACGCGATCATCGTGCCGGGCAGCCTGGTCGATCATCTCACCGCCGAGCGCCTGCAGCCGCAATATGACCG